>NZ_AMGD01000010.1:0-54030 GCF_000297555.1 Paenisporosarcina sp. TG-14 | reverse complement strand
TAGCTTGATGACATTGGGCTGAAGCCGTGCCCGCGGAAAGCGTCCATCTGGAACGGAAAGCAACGGGATACTTGAAAAACTGCATAAAAAAAGAATGCCGTAAAATAACAGTTTTACTGACTTTCTAGACAGTCGCGCTACAAATAAATCAATCAATTATAGCCGACTAAAATTCTTCACCAACGTCATTTGACAAAGAATCATGAGTTTGATTATTCGACGAGTCTACTTCTAGGCTATTATCTCAATAAAAGTATCATGCAAATACGTATGGAATATTTTCATTAACCCGAAAACGAAATTACCTATTATTATTGTACTATTTTTTTGCACTTTTATTTTTTGTGATGTATTATTAGTACCAGGTATTAATAATTAGAATTAATAGGGGGATTTTTTATGTCTTTGTCATTACAAGGAAAAACATACGTCATCATGGGTGTAGCAAATAAAAGAAGTATCGCTTGGGGAATTGCTCAATCGCTAGATAGAGCAGGAGCAAATATTATTTTTACTTATGCTGGGGAACGATTTGAAAAGTCTGTTCGTGATTTAGTGGCAACATTAGAAGGGAATCATGAACTCGTGCTTCCTTGTGATGTAACAAATGACGAAGATGTAGAGAAATGTTTCTCAACAATCGGGCAACAGGTAGGTAAAGTTGATGGCTTAGCTCACTGTATCGCATTTGCAAAAACAGAAGAATTAGCAGGGAATTTCTCAGATACGTCTCGTGAAGGATTTTTACTTGCACATAATATCAGCGCTTTCTCATTAACTGTCGTAGCGAAAGCTGTTAAACCATTGATGACTGAAGGAGGTAGCATCGTTACTCTAACGTATTTAGGTGGAGAAAAAGTTGTCCCGAACTACAACATCATGGGAGTGGCAAAAGCATCTCTAGAAATGTCAGTACGCTACTTAGCAGCTGATTTAGGACAATATAACATACGTGTAAACGCAATTTCAGCGGGCCCGATACGCACTTTGTCTGCAAAAGGTATAAGCGATTTTAACAGTGTCTTAAAAGAAATTGAAGAGCGTGCACCACTTCGTCGCAACACAACGCCAGAAGAAGTTGGCGATACTGCATTATTTTTATTTAGTCAATTATCTCGCGGAATCACAGGCGAAACGATTCATTGTGACAGTGGTTTTCACATATTGTAAACATACTGCATAAACTACTTCAAAAAGGGTGTGTATGTTTCATTGGAAAATGATCCGCTCCTTTTTGTCCATGGTCCGCCTGTATATCGGCATGTGCCAAAAGTTTCTCGATGGCAAGAAGAAAGTACGTCAATCTTCCCTGAACCTTTAGCAAAAGCAGTCGAAATTGATCCGTTAATGTGGAAAAGGCTTCTTTTTTTGAAAACAGATTTAGCAAAACATGTATACAAACCACTGTGTTTTCAATTTAAAGATGGTGAAAAAATTTGTGGAGCTGTAGATGCGTTACATCTTGAAAGCGTTCAAATTAGATTACCTGAAGGTGACTTAGTAGCAGTTGAAATTCAAGATATTCAAGAGATTTGGTGGCGGGGGAAGATCCTTCCTGTTCGAATTTAAACATTTATGCAAAAAGCATCCATTTATTTGGATGCTTTTTTGTGTTTAAAACAGAATTGACCACATCAGTTTGTACATATTCGCCTGAAATTTTAACATATCATTTATATTTCTTAACAATCCACACAAACTATATGAATACAAAAATTAAGCCCAACCTCCTTTTTAATGGAAGTTGGGCTTGTTAGACACTGCACGCTTAAAGTGTTATTTAATTATTCACATACACCCAGAAATACATCAGCTACACATTCAATGCCGCAGAAGCAGTTCAAATCAACTGTAATACAGCTATCAGAAAGTCGGAAATTTCTTACTTCACAGATTTTCTTCAAGTTTAACTTAGTACCGCAATCATTAATTAAATTTACTTCTTTTTTATTACGATCTACTGGCTCTAATACACGAAGAGTTGCACAGCAACCATCGAATATGTCTTCCACACGGAAGAATACAGAGAAGCAATCACAGTCATGGTAGTCATTATCGCGGAAGAAAGCTTTGAAAGGCGTACCATCTTTTGTCAAAAGCATGAATACACGAGTATCCGCTTGTTGACGTGCTGGACTTACTAATCCACCTAGTGGTTCAAGGAAACAATTAGTTGGACATTCCGGACAGTCGTTGTCCACTACAGCATCTTGAATGTCTTTAATTGCACGAACTACGTCACAGATACATCTACCTTTACCCTTACCTGTTGTAATACCTTCAATGGATGATGTTGTTGATTCATATTTACGTTCACATCCCATTTTTTTCACCTCCCAATCTTTTTAAGTCTTTATACTGTATGTAGGTTGTGTTCATACAACAGGGCGGCTAAATCAATTTGTGTATAAACTTTTCATTAGTAACCATAATAAAGTTAAAAGAGGATAAATTGATGAAAAAATTCTGGTGGGTAAGTTGTGTCTTACTATTACTAACAGGTTGTTCGAACGATTCTCAAGTATCCACTTATCATGTGGAAGATGATCAAGAAGAAATTGAATTGCTTCAAACAATTCTTAAAGAAAATCAAAATATAAACGAAGCAGATGTCGTTTTTTTTGATCATCAACTTGTGGTTGCCATACAAGTAAAACCATTATCAAAATTCAAAAAAGTGAAAATTACAAAGTCTTTTGAAAAGGAAGTCAAATCGCTATTTCCAGACCATAAGGTTTTTGTATCTAGTGATTTAAAAATTTCGTGGGAATTAGAGAAAATTATTAAAGAAAAACCAACTATGGAAGACTTGAAAAAAGATTTAGACGACATTCAAGCACTATCAAAGGAGGCAACGTAATGGATGTTAATTCCTATCAACAAACGGTGGATCAAATGGCACCAAAACGACCAATTGTAAAAAATTGTTTGAAAGCATTTTTTGTAGGCGGAACTATTTGTGGGATTGGACAAATCATTACTTTAGCTTACATTTATTTTTTTTCGTTTACTGAACGTACAGCTAGTAATCCAACTGTAGCAACGTTGATTTTTATGTCAATGATATTAACAGGGTTAGGGATATATAAAAAAATTGGTCAGTTTGGTGGAGCAGGCTCAGCAGTTCCAGTGACTGGATTTGGTAACGCAATTATTTCTGCATCGATTGAACATAGGTCAGAAGGATTCATTCTTGGTGTGGGTGGGAATATGTTTAAACTTGCAGGGGCCGTTATTGTTTATGGAGTATTTTCTGCTTTTGTTGTCGCGCTTATTAAAACTAGTCTTGTTAAAATGGGGGTTATCTCTTGGTAAAAGCGAGAACGGTCCAATTTGTTTCTAAGCCAAGTATTGTGTCAACAGCAGTAGGAGTTGGGCCTCTAGAAAAACAAAGTCCATTTATTAAAAATTTCGACCTTATTTATGAAGATGAGAGAATCGGACAGGAAACGAATGAAAAAGGACATGCACAATTAATTGAGGATACATGTAAATTGGCCATTATGAAAGGTGGATTTGAGGCGCCAGATATTGATTTGTTTTTGTCTGGAGATTTGGTTAATCAAATGACACCTAGTAGTTTTGCAGCTCGTACGCTGGCTACTCCTTTTATGGGAATGTTTTCTGCTTGTGCAACTAGCGTTTCTTCTCTTATTACAGCTAGCTTTTTTATTGAAACAAATCATATGGAGCGAATTTTATTTGGTGCCGCAAGTCAGCACAATGCTGTCGAGAAACAATTTCGCTATCCCATTGAATATGGGGCTCAAAAGCCGCCTACAGGTCAATGGACTGTCACTGGGGCAGGTTACGGTATTCTGTCTACACATCAAAGCGAAAAACCGTATATACATTCTGCTACGATTGGACAAGTAATTGATTGTGAGTGTCTAGACCCACTGGACATGGGAAGTGCAATGGCTCCAGCTGCTTTTGACACAATTCAACAACATTTATCTCAAAATAAAGATACATCCTACGATTTTGTTATGACCGGTGATTTAGGGAAAAATGGCTATGCCATTTTGCAAGAATTAATTAAGTCAAGTGGTATTTCTACTTATCCAGTCAATAGTTATAGGGATGCTGGGGCTGAATTTTATGGTAACAATGAAAAATTTTTATCAGGTGGAAGTGGAGCAGGTTGTTCGGCTTCCGTTTATCTTGGACCTATATACGCAGAATTATTATCAAAAAAATGGAAGAAAATATTATTAGTAGCAACAGGTGCTTTACTATCCCCATTATCATTTCAACAGGGCGAAACCATTCCATGTATTGCCCATGCTGTTGAAGTGACGATGGAATGAGGTGACAATATGATCTCTTCTATAATTATTGCTTTTGTAGTTGGCGGACTTGTTTGTGTAGTAGGTCAACTTCTTTTCGATGTAGCCAAATTGACACCTGCGCATACACTAAGTTTATTGGTGGTTATTGGTTCTGTCCTTGATGGATTTGGTTTGTATGAGCCATTCATTGACTTCGCTGGAGCGGGCGCAACTGTCCCAATTACTTCTTTTGGTAATGCACTGACACATGGTGCTTTACAAGAGGCAGAGAAACATGGTTTTATTGGTGTAATAACTGGTATGTTTGAAGTGACAAGTTCAGGAATCAGCGCTGCCATTATTTTTGGTGTAGTTGGCGCAATTCTTTTTAAATCTAAAGGGAAAGTTTCCTGAGGTATATGCCCTTCTCATTTGGACCTATGTGCATATTCTAGGTCGAATGGGATGGGAGGCAAGGGAATATATTAGAAAGTTGCAGTTTTTACGATGGTTATCCACAAATACATCCAACTCATGCTCCTTATAAAGGGTCAACATTTGTTCTTATTATTGTGCTATTTATCCTATTCATCATCGTAAGTAGCTAGTATGTAAAATAGGAGGGAAACAAATGAACGACTCATTTTTCAAGAAAATTGAGCAAAAAACTGGTGTGTCTATGGATGAAGTTTTCGCGTTAGCAAATGCAATACAGTACGCAGATTTTTCAGATGAAAAACAAGTACAAAAAATTGTTCGCAAAGTATCTAAAATTGCTGGCAAACCAATAACAAAAGATTTAGAAGAAAAAATTGTAAATTCGGTGGTTCAAAAAGGAAATAAGCTAAACTTAAATGAAATAGCTTCAATGATGAATCAGAAAAATGAATAAAAAAAGCACTTGTTCAATTATGAACAAGTGCTTTTTTTGATAATTCGGGTTTAAAAACCTTTTTATAATTCTTTTTGCATGGCACGATGGGGGATACCCGCATCCAAAAATTCTGGTGATGTAATTTTATAGTGAAGTTTTTCGTAAAATGGAATGGCATAACTTTGAGCGTTTAGTTTAACTGTCTTTAATCCAGCTTCTTTCGCGTAAAATTCCATTTTCTCCATCATCAAATTACCTAATTGCTTGCCTCGGTATTGCGATAATATGCATACGCGCTCCACTTTTGAAATACCTGGTTCAGGTACTCGAATACGTCCTGCACCTATTGGCTCATCACCGTCATACGCGACAAAATGGATTGCGGACTGATCATGTTCATCTAACTCCAAATCCACAGGAACATCTTGTTCTTGAACAAATACTTTTTGACGAATAAGAAAAGCATCTTCACGTTCTTTTTCTGTTTCCACTCGTTTTGCTGTAATCAAATTAGTTTTCAGCTCCAGTCAAACGGAATGTTTCATATACCGTCCAAGAGCCATCTTCAAGTTGGTATAGTAAATGCAAGCGATCAATTGTTTCGTCATGATTAAGACCAGCCATTTTTAATTGACCATATATATCATCATGTTCACCTGATGACATTTTTTGTGCAATTGTAATGTGCGGAACAAATGTATGTTCTGCTTTGAGTCCTAAACTCTCTTTGTGTAAATCTTCATGTAAATTAATTAATGCTTCAGTCTTATCAACTTTGAAATAAATTGCATTAGTAGTTGGTGCAAAAGAACTAATACCAGTTGCGTGTAATGTGAATGGTTTATGACGTTGAACCACGTTTCTGATACTGTTTGATAGTACTTCGATTTCAGTGTCACTTGCTTCAAAAACACCTTTAAGTGTCATGTGAGGGGTAATGAGTGAAAAATGTGGATCATAACGTTTTCGATACGAATTTGCCAAATCTTGTAGTTTTTTAGATGGGAATGCAACGACTCCGTATTTCATCTGAAAAACCTCCTTCTTAGTTGAGTAAATGCATACTCTTATTATAACAAAATTAATAAATTAGGCATTCAAAATTCATAGACCGAAATTCATTTTAATCGATCTTTTGATATCTGGCTGCCAATGCTTCCAAGTATGGTCTCCTATAAATTCGTCATAGAACAACAAAAACCCTTTTTCTTGCATCAAGGAATTCAAATCTCGATTTGGTTTTAGGAAATTTTCAATTTTCCCATTTGATAATTTCACTTTATCTTCGCCTGTACCAATAATGTGATAAACAGAGAGAGAATGAGGTGTTCGAATATTTTCGACTTTAGATAAAACCTCTGTATTCACCATCGGAGAGTGTAAAATAACTTTTCCAAAAATATTCGGATATTTTACTGCAGCAAGAAGAGACACTGTAGCTGCCAAAGAATCACCAATCAATGCTCTGCCCATGCCGATTTGATAGGTTGGGTATTCTTTGTCTAAATAGGGAACAAGCTCATGAGCAAGAAAACGTAAGTACGCATCATGTTGTTCTCCAGATGGATGGTATTTCTTGTTGCGATCTTCTACACTTTTATAGGGAATACCAACAATAATTATATTTTCAATTTCTTTGTTTTCAAGTAGTTCGTCTGTAACACGTGAAATCCGTCCTAATTGGAAGTAATCTTTCCCATCAGATGCAATTAACACGGTATATTTATAAAGTGGTGAGTAATTTGTTGGTAAATAAATCAGCAATTGCATATCTTCTTGTAAGGCGTCACTGAAAAGTGTGACATCTTGAATTGTACCTTTAGACATCGTACATGACCTCCTCTAAATCTTGCTACAGAAATTGTATCATAATGCAGGTAGAACGTATATTCTTGAATAACCACTATATGAAATGGAGATGATGTTATGGATAAAAATCAAGGAAGAATTCACTCTCAACAAGTTTACGAAGCAACAAAATCAGCATTGAAACGACGCGGAGTTACCATTAAAGAGGTTTCGGAAATCGTTTTCGAAATGCAAGTTCCATACAATGTTGGACTGACAATTGAACATTGCATAGAATCAGTTGAAAGTGTCTTGAAAAAGAGAGAAATGCAACATGCTATATTAGTAGGTGTTGAACTTGATGAATTAGCTGAGAAGAAAATGTTATCAGGTCCTCTTCAGCAAATTATTGAATCAGATGAAGGGTTGTTCGGAGTAGATGAAATGATTGCATTGGGAGCCGCATATACATACGGCAGTATTGCTGTAACAACTTTTGGACATTTAGACAAAAATAAAATTGGTATTATTAAAAAGTTAGACACTAAAATAGGCAGTAGCATTCACACTTTTTTAGACGATTTAGTGGCAAGTATTGCTGCCTGTGCTTCCTCGAGAATTGCACATCGTACACGTGATTTAGAAGAGAATCATGAGACTTTTGCTGATATTAAACCAGACGAAACAGCACCTGAGTCTAAAGTTGAGGGCGCAACTACCTAATAAGTTGGAAATATAGTCTTCTGACTCTTACAACAATTTGACAAACTATTAATAATTCGTGCTAAAATAATAGTTGATACAAACAAATTGTTATAGGAGGAGTAAATTATATGAAAAAAAAGCAACTAGGAATTCTTGCAGCACTGGGACTATCTGCAGCTTTAGTATTAAGCGCATGTGGTAGTGGTAGTAGTAGTGATAGTGATGGTAGCAGTGAAAAGGAAGAAGAGTACAAGTTTTTAAGCATCGTTACGGGTGGTACAACTGGTACTTATTACGCACTAGGTGGAACTCTAGCTCAAATTATTAAGACTGAAACAGGCGTAGATACAACGGCAGAGGTATCTCAAGCATCAGCTGCAAACATGACAGCGCTTAAAGATGGCAAAGCAGAAATTGCATTCGTACAAACGGATATCGCTTTTTATGCTACAGCTGGAGAGTTTATGTTTGAAGGTGAAGCAATCGATTCTATTTCTGCAATCGGTGCGTTATACCCAGAAACGGTTCAATTAGTAACAATATCTAAAACCGGCATTACATCTTATGACGATTTAAGAGGGAAAAAAGTATCTGTAGGTGCTCCTGGTTCAGGAACATTTGCAAATGCCGAGCAATTATTAGAAATTCACGGCATGTCAATGGATGATATAGAAGCACAAAACTTAGATTTCGGTGAGTCACAAGAAAGTATACAGTCTGGTCAAATTGATGCAGCATTCATCACATCTGGTACACCAACAGGAGCAGTAGAAAGCTTAAACGCTTTATCTGAAGTTGTTATCGTACCTGTTGAAGATGCAAAAGCAGATGAGTTACTTGAGAAATATCCATACTATGCTAAGGAAACAATTCCTGCAGGAACATATGGTATGACTAAAGAAGTGCCAACAGTTTCAGTTCTTGCTATGTTAGCAGTTAGCAACGAACTTCCTGAGGATCTTGTGTACGATATTACAAAAGCAATTTACGAAAATACAGATAAAATCATGCATCCAAAAGGTGAATTCATTAAAGCTGAAACAGCTTTAGATGGAATCGATATCGATGTTCACCCTGGTGCACAAAAGTATTTCGACGAAGCTGGCGTTGGTAAATAATAAAAGCGCATAGCGTTCTTTTATTAATTGTAATAACTAGACGATGAAGCATTATGCTTCATCGTTCTTATTCTTATTCAAGAATCGGGATGAGTTAAATGAAAAAACGCACAATCCTTTCTTTTGGTGTAATTATGATAAGCATATTTCTCATAAGTGCGTTTATCCCTTATAAATGGAGTTTTGTCTTCTTCGAGCAACGGACAACTCATACAGTTGCCTATCTTCCCCTTCAAAATGAGAAGAGTTTCCAAATTCGATATACGCATTCTATTCATTTATCAGATGTTTTAGAAACATATACAGTTTCAAAAAGACATAATATTCAACTTTCATCCCTCGAATATGAAGATTTTGCAATTGGTATGCCATCTGGAGCAGGAAAAGGCGAGAATTTTGTCGAAAAAGAGGGTAAGTATTACATAACGAATATGTCACAAGTATTTCCTTCATTTGATTTACATGTGGGAGATATTGAACGTGATTTAGCATTTCGTTATGTTGATTATGAATATAATTTAAAAAACTATTTAACGAGAGGCGAAACGTATACTTTCCAAGTAGCACGTTTGTCACTTGTTGATCAATTGAAAGGAGCGAGGCTTCGTGAGCGATAAAACGAACGGTACTGAACATAACGAACAGTTTGAACAACTGTCTGTTGAAGAACAACGACAAATATTACAAAAGTATGACCCCGAATCCAACACGCGGGACTTACAGGGAATTATGCTTAAAGTCGTATTCTTTGGACTATTAGCCTTTTCATTATTCCAATTGTATACAGCTATTTTTGGGCAGTACACTGCCTACTTGCAAAGGTCCATTCATTTAGGTTTTGCTTTATCACTAATCTTTTTATTGTTCCCTGCCATAAAAAAAGGGAACAAAACAAAGAGGAGAATTCCTTTCTATGATTACATTCTTTCTCTTCTTTCAATTGGTGTCGGCTCGTATTGGCCAATTATGGCTGATGAATTATACTATCGTGTTGGAAATGTAACTACACTCGATTTAGTTGTTGGTATATTAGCAGTATTATTAACGCTCGAAGCAACGCGACGTGCTGTAGGAATGCCAATTACTGTTATCGCTACAGCATTTTTAGCGTATGCATTTTTCGGACCATATTTCCCTGGCTTTTTGGCTCATCGTGGACAAGATTTAGAAAGTTTGGTTCAATTAATGTTCTTTACCACGGATGGCATTTTAGGTACACCACTTAGTGTATCTGCAACATTCATATTCGTCTTCTTGCTCTTTGGTGCTTTTCTCGTTAAGACGGGTGTAGGACAATATTTTAATGACTTGGCTGTAGCTTTTGCCGGTCACCTAATTGGAGGACCAGCTAAAGTAGCGATTTTCTCTAGTGCACTCCAAGGGACAATTTCAGGTAGTTCAGTAGCAAATGTAGTTACATCAGGTTCTTATACAATCCCTATGATGAAAAAACTTGGCTATAAAAAGGAATTTGCCGGTGGGGTAGAAGCAGCTGCATCAACTGGTGGACAACTTATGCCACCAATTATGGGAGCCGCAGCATTCTTAATGGTAGAATTCATCGGTGGTATTCAATACTGGGATATTGCAAAAGCAGCAGCGATTCCAGCACTTTTATATTTCACGGGTATTTGGATTATGACGCATTTTGAAGCAAAACGTTTAGGTTTACGTGGTTTGTCAAAGGAAGAAATGCCAGATCGTAAAGCGGTATTAAAGAAAATATATTTATTACTTCCAATTGTCGGAATTATCTTCTTCTTACTAAATGGAGTACCAACGATGCGGGCTGCGTTGTATGGTATTCTCTTGACCATAATTGTTAGTGCATTTAATAAAGCTACACGTCTTAGTTTCAAGGATATGATTGAAGCTCTTGTAGATGGAGCGCGAACAGCTCTTGCGGTAGCAGCAGCAACTGCGGCGGCAGGTATTATTGTCGGTGTTGTTGTGAAAACAGGTCTTGGTTTAAGTTTAGCAAACGGATTGGTTTCAGCTTCAGGTGGGAATATCTTATTAACGCTATTCTTTACCATGTTAGCAGCTATTGTTCTAGGTATGGGTTCACCAACGACAGCAAACTATGTCATAACATCGACCATTGCCGCACCAGCTGTCATCACGCTGTTAATGCTTGATTTGCCAGAAGGGGCATCAGTTCCGATAGCAATTGCATTATCAGCACATTTATTCGTATTCTACTTTGGTATTGTTGCTGATATTACACCACCAGTTGCTCTAGCTGCATTTGCAGCATCTGGAGTTTCCGGTGGCGATCCAATTAGAACAGGTTTCGTTTCAGCAAAACTTGCCATAGCGGCATTTATCATTCCGTATATGTTCGTTTTATCACCCGAATTATTAATGATTGATACCACGATTCCACAGTTAATTTGGGTATTAATTACTGCAATTTCTGGTATGATTTCCATCGGTGCAGGTATGATTGGCTACTGGTATCGTCAAGTGAAATGGTATGAACGTATTTTAGCTGTCGGTGCTGGTATACTCCTTATTTATCCAGAAGGAATATCAGATACGATCGGTTTAACTTTGTTCCTATCATTATTCGCTATTCAATATTTTACTAGAGATAAGAGTCATGATAAGAAAAAAGCAATTCCAGTAGTGTAACTTAATAATTATCAAAAAAAGATCGTAGTGGATGTTGAATCCATTACGATCTTTTTTGATTTAACTGTAATGAAAGAAAGTCTTTTCGACCATACTGAAAATATAAAACTAATTGAACTAATGTAACGATGACATGAATATTATGTAGTAGGTAAATTAAGTTTGATAAAAGGAGTGAATTAGATGGAGGATCGTTTGATCGAAAGCTTAGGACATTATTTTGTGTATCATAAGATTAGAGAACGTTATGGTCTTACGTTTGAACAATTTATTGACAAGTGGGAACGGGGAGTATGGAAAGCTTCTTAAGTTTGTAGTTAATCAAAAAAGGTACTGTCTAATAAGTCCCTAAAGTAAAACAGGTGAAGAAAAACGAGTCGTTTTTCTTCACCTGTTTTTATGTTTTTACTTATTGCTATTGAAAAGTAGCTGGCGGATCCCTACTACTATTAAGAGATTGTGTGCCAATGCCACATTCCCAACTTAAAAGTCATTTTCTATGCCTTTTGGGACAGCTCCTTTTTTTGAATAATTCTCCGTGAACAACAGTTAGTATAGATTACTGGAGATTATTTCAATAATTATGATAATATACGGTAAGAACGAAAAATGTTAAGGAGGTAATCATTTGTTTAATTATACTGTTGAAACAAAGAAAAGTGTTGAGGAGGCAATTAGTGCCTTAGAAATAAACTTAAAAGAAGAAAAATTCGGTATTTTGTGGATGTTTGATATTAAAGAAAAACTTGAAGAAAAAGGTCTTGAGTTTGAAAAAGAGTTCAAAGTACTGGAAGTATGTAATCCTCAAGAAGCACAAAAAGTACTAATTGAAAATGAAATGGCGGGATATTTTTTACCTTGTAAAGTTGTTGTGTATGAAAGTAATGGGAAAACAAAAATAGGCATGCCAAAACCAACATCGCTTATTAGCATGTTAAACGATGATAAAATGGAGAAGTTTGCTAAAGATATAGAAGACCGATTAATTAGTTGTATAAGTAAAAGTATTTAATGGCTGTTAGTAGCTTGATTATCCTGACAGAATAATTACGAGGTTGACTCAAAGATCGTAGAAATATGGCATGAGTCAACTATTCGTATGTATTTAATTGTGTTGCTATGAATATACATATAAGGGTATCTTACAGCTTCTTGTTATAGAGACTAAGAGTTAGTATGAATTTTATAAGTGAAACGTAGTTGAATCTGTTTTTGAAAATATAGTCAAATGCAGACGAGGAAAGTAGAGAAGCAGAAGCAGATGCTTGCTTGTAAAATGTGTTGAATAAAATGTAGGGGTTGACTTCTTTTTTTTTTTCTAGTAATATACCCAGGGGGGTAAGGAAATTTAATAAAAAATAATTGGAGGAATATAAAATGACTATGACTGTAGATAAAGTGTTAGATGCAAAAGGGTTAGCATGTCCAATGCCAATCGTTAAAACAAAGAAAGCAATAAATGAACTTGAAAGTGGGCAAATTTTAGAAATTCATACAACAGATAAAGGCGCAAAAAATGATTTGACAGCTTGGGCTAAATCCGGTGGTCATGAATTAATGAAACACGAGGAAGAAAATGCAGTTCTAAAGTTTTGGATCAAAAAAGGTTAATTTTAGAGAAAATAATAAGCATTTAGGAGGCAAAACATGACTGAAAAGAAAAGAACAACGATTGTATTATTTAGTGGAGATTATGATAAAGTGATGGCGGCATATATTATTGCTAATGGTGCAGCAGCTTATGATCATGAGGTCACCATTTTCCACACGTTTTGGGGTTTAAATGCATTACGTAAAGATGAGAATATAGAGGTTCCAAAATCCTTTATGGAAAAAATGTTTGGAAAAATGATGCCAAGAGGCGCAGATAAAATGGGCATTTCAAAAATGAACTTCGCAGGTTTCGGACCGAAGATGATCAAAGATGTAATGAAAAAGCACAATGCGTTGACTGTACCTCAATTAATTGAAATGGCACAAGAACAAGAAATTAAGTTAGTGGCATGTACAATGACGATGGACTTATTAGGTCTAAATCAAGTTGAATTATTGGACGACATTGAATATGCTGGTGTAGCTGCATATTTAGCTGACGCTCAAGAAGGAAATGTTAACTTATTCATATAAACCGCTTTAGGGTATATCTTAATTACTTGATTTAGGGTGATTTTAAGATAAGCTAAAAAGGGTATGATAAGTAATATGGCGAGATGAAATAAACAAAAAACGTAAGGAGGACTATACCATGAAAGAAATAACTGCAGAACAAGTTAAGTTAGTAGTAAGTCAAGGGAAGTCTATAAATATCCTCGATGTGCGCGAAGTGGATGAAGTAGCTTCTGGAAAAATTTCAGGAGCAGTAAACATCCCATTAGGGTTAATTGAATCACGTATAAATGAGCTAGATAAATCAAAAGAATATATAATGGTTTGTCGTTCAGGTGCTAGAAGTGGCCGTGCTACTAAGTTCCTTGATACTCAAGGATTTAATGTCATGAATATGACAGGCGGAATGCTTTCTTGGGAAGGTAATGTAGTTTAAAATTTTTTAAATTTAAAAATACCCCAGAAGGTATAATAACAGGAGGTTATAATTTGGATAACTTAAAAGCAAATGTAATTTTAGATGCAAAAGGATTGGCATGTCCAATGCCTATCGTGAAAACAAAAAAGGCAATGAATGCTTTAGAGGCTGGTCAGGTTTTAGAAGTTTTAGCAACAGATAAGGGATCAAAAGCTGATCTTAAAGCTTGGGCTAGCAGTACGGGGCATCAATATTTAGGTACGATAGAAGAAGGAACTGTATTAAAGCATTATTTAAGAAAGTCATCAGGAGCTGAAACAAATGAACGTAAGCATCCAAATGTGGCAAATAATGAAGAACTCGATAATAAACTAAAAAATAATGATCATATTGTTGTTCTTGATGTTAGAGAAGCGGCAGAATATGCATTTGATCATATTCCAAATTCACTCTCTATTCCTATGGGTGAATTAGAAAGTCGTTTGAATGAATTAAACAAAGAAGACGAAATCTTTGTTATATGTCGTACTGGAAATAGAAGTGATTTTGCTGCACAAAAGTTAGCAGAAAATGGCTTTACTAATATAATCAATGTAGTACCAGGAATGAGTCAGTGGACTGGAGAAACAACTAGTATAAACAACTAAAAATTAGGAGGAAAATTTAATGACTAAAGTAGCAATTATTGCAAGTAATGGTGGATTGTTTGACGCATACAAGGTGTATAATATCGCAACAGCAGCAGCAGCAACAGATCAAGAAGTAGCTATCTTCTTCACATTTGAAGGGCTAAACTTAATTCATACAGAAGCATATCAACAACTTGAAATGCCTGAGGGTAAAGAACATTTCGCAGAAGGTTTTGCAAAAGCTAATGTTCCAGCCATTCCAGAATTGGTTGCAATGGCACAAGAATTAGGTGTTAAATTCATTGGTTGCCAAATGACAATGGATGTAATGGGTCTAGAAAAAGAAGCATTTGTTGATGGAATTGAAGTAGGCGGAGCTGTAACATTTTTAGAGTTTGCTAAAGATGCAGATGTAACGTTGACATTCTAATATTATTTTTTATAAAAAAATATACCGTAGGGGGTAATTAAAAGATGACTGTAAATATACTAACTTCACATGATGTAACGAAAAAAGTATTTAATAAAGAAGAATTATTTATTTTAGATGTTCGTAATGAAAGTGATTTTCAAGATTGGAAAATTGAAGGGGAAAACTTTGAATTTCTAAATATACCGTACTTTGATTTACTTGACGGTGTTGAGGGAATAATGAATGATATTCCTACTGACAAAGAAATCTTGGTTGTATGTGCAAAAGTAGGCTCTTCTATGATGATTGCAGAGATGCTATCTGACGCCGGACTAACGGTATCCTACTTAGAAGGTGGAATGAAAGCTTGGAGTGAACATTTAGAACCAGTTAAAGTTGGGAATCTTGAAGATGGTGGAGAAATTTATCAGTTCGTACGTATTGGTAAAGGTTGCTTATCTTATATGGTAGTCTCAAATGGTGAGGCGGCACTTATTGACTCTACAAGAATGACTGACGTCTATGTTGAATTTGCCGAAAGCATTGGAGCAAAAATCACACATGTATTTGATACACATCTTCATGCCGATCACATTTCTGGTGGACGCGTGATTGCTGAAAAAACAAATGCAACTTACTGGTTGCCACCAAAAGATGCAACAGAAGTAGTATTTGACTATCAACCATTAGAAAATGGGAACGATGTAACAATAGGAGATACAACGATTAATATTCATGCTTTGTATTCACCAGGTCATACTATTGGATCAACCTCGTTTGTAGTCGATGATAAATTCTTGCTGTCAGGAGATATCTTATTTATTGATTCAATTGGAAGACCAGATTTAGCTGGAATGGCTGAAGATTGGGTAGTAGATCTTAGAGAAAGTCTTTATACACGTTTCAAAGAATTATCTAAGGATTTAATCGTTCTTCCAGCGCATTTCATGATCATTGATGAATTAAATGAAGATGGTAGTGTATCTAAAAAATTGGGAACGTTATATGAAGAAAATCATGGTTTAAATATTAAAGATGAAAACGAATTTAGAAAACTAGTGACAGAGAATTTACCGCCACAACCAAATGCTTATCAAGAAATTCGTCAAACAAACATGGGAATCATTAGCCCTGATGATGAGAAGCAGCGTGAAATGGAAATTGGACCAAATCGCTGTGCAGTTCGATAAAGTTTAACTATGTGAAAATTTTTAAAATGAAGGAATCCAGTTTGGGTTCCTTTTCCTTGAAGGAGGTAAAATAATGGATTTAGGATTTATTATTACTATTTTCTTAATTGGATTTATTGGGTCCTATATATCGGGAATGCTAGGAATTGGTGGGTCAATCATAAAATACCCAATGCTTTTATACATTCCTCCAATGCTTGGTTTAGCGGCATTTAGTGCCCATGAAGTTGCTGGGATAAGTGCTATTCAAGTGTTTTTTGCAACAATTGGTGGTGTTTGGGTATATCGTAAAGGCGGCTATTTAAATAAAGATTTAATTATTTACATGGGAACAAGTATCTTAATTGGGAGCTTTATCGGTAGCTACGGATCAAAATTTATGAGCGAAGATGGCATTAATTTCACCTATGGTATTTTAGCTGCAATCGCAGCAATTATGATGTTTATACCGAAAAAGGGACTTGACGATATTCCTCTAGATCAAGTGAAATTCAATAAATGGCTTGCTGCTACACTTGCTGGGGTTGTAGGTATCGGAGCTGGGATTGTAGGTGCAGCAGGTGCATTTATATTAGTACCTATTATGCTTGTTGTGTTGAAAATTCCAACACGTATGACGATCGCTTCTTCATTAGCCATAACATTTATTTCATCTATTGGTGCTACTATTGGGAAGATTACTACAGGACAAGTGGATTATTATCCGGCATTTATCATGGTAGTTGCTAGTTTAATCGCTGCACCTTTAGGAGCTATGGCTGGGAAAAAAATGAATACAAAAGTGTTACAAGTTACTTTAGCATTACTAATCCTTGGAACAGCTATAAAGATTTGGATAGACATTTTATAATTTTGAGACCTAATTGGAATCGAATTAATATTTGAATATCGAAAGAAGGGCTTGTATGGCAAACAAGAAGTTTATATATTTTGTGTCGTTAAGTTCAAATGCAACCTATGTATTAAAGCAATCTCTTGAAATGGTCAAGCAACATAATGAAGTGGTCCTATTTTTTGACCTTGATGGTGCTAGGGTTTTAGATCAACGTTATTTAAAGAAATTAGATCGAACCCATGGTACCGATTTGGCTTTATTATTGAAACTTGCTTTAGAATCAGGAATCAAATTGTATGGATGTCAGATGAATGTCTTAATTGCAGATGGTTTAGAACTTGTTGATGGAGCTGAACTTGCTGGAGTTGTGACCTTTTTGGAATTAGCCTATACGGCTGATGCCGTACTAAGCTATTGAAGGAGGGGATCATATATCATGGAATCAAAAAAAGTAGTTGTATTAGCTCTTCATGACGAACTAGAGTCAGCGTATCCTCCATTAAATATTGCAGTTGGAGCCGCCTCTTCAGGAGCAGACGTAATATTAGCCTTTTCTAGAAGCGGTGTAAATATCTTGGATAAAAGATATATTCCTATTCCATCTGAAGGCATCGAATATCTTTCAAACGCAATACATGATTTTAATGTACCTACAATTCATGAGATGCTTGAAATTGCGGTTGAAATGGGTGTTCAATTATATGTTGTTGATTTAGATATTGATGATGAGTCTAACTTTATTTATCCTGCTGAACAAGTTCCGATTAAATGGATTTTAAATGAAGCTGTATCTGCAGACCTGTTTGTTCATTTTTAAGTAATAGAGGCAAAACCAGTCCCATAATTAATGGATGGTTTTTCCTCTATTTTTTATATTAAAGGATTCTTTGCTATTCTCCTTCCAACAGGAAATCCTGCGGTGAGTGTGCGTCCTTTACTTCCCTATAACTTTCATGCACAGGGTTTTAAATTTGGTTAATGAAAGAATAGACACTGAATGTATAAAGAGTGACCGAAGATATAATTTCGGTCACTCTTTTTCAGTCTTTAATAATTTTATATAGTGTAATTCAAAATTTATGAAATTAGCTGAGTTACAGCCCAAAAAATATGAAGGAATACACCATGGCATAAAAGATAAAATAAGGGATGTACGATAGACAAAAAAGGTTATTTTGTTAGGTTTTTCTTAACGTGTTCTTTATGAGCTAATATAAAGACTAAGTTGAAATTTGATGAATCGATGTAAAGTATGAAATATAAAGAGAAGATTGAATATAATTGGCATTTACTTTTTTTAGTTCTTTTTAGTAAAACTAAACATAAAATTTACGAAGACTATTAATGGAAGGTGGTCTCAATGCATGAGATGTCGCTTATGTGGGAGATTATTAATCTCGTCTCTGATGATGCTAGATTAAAGGGTTTCAACAAAGTGAGTAAAATAGATGTGATTGTTGGAGATTTATCTAATGTATTACCTGATGCTCTAGAGTTAGCATTTCTATATTTTAGAACTGATCAAATACGTTTTATTGATGTAAGAACGGAATTACATATTATACGTGAGGTGGCCTCAGCAAAATGTGAAACTTGTCAGTGGGAGTTTGAACCTGACTACAGGGTAGCACTTTGTCCAGTGTGTGGACTCCTGAACTGTCTACTTATTTCTGGTGAAACATTTAGAGTTGAATCATACGAAGGAAGTGATGAACATGAAAGTTAATCTTAGGGAAGATGTATTAAAAGATCACAATGTAGTAGCTAAGTTAAATAGAGAAATATTCAAAAAAAATAACACGCTTGTGATTAACTTAATGAGTTCTCCCGGTGCTGGTAAAACGACATTACTCGAAGAAACAGTAAAAGCTTTAGTAAATAAGTTTACCATTGCTGTCATTGAGGGAGATTTAGCGACAGACCGGGATGCACAACGATTACGTTTGCTTGGAATAAAAACGGTTCAAATAAATACGGTTGGGGGCTGTCATCTTGACGCAAGGATGATTGCTAAAATAATACCAGAATTTGAACTTAATCAAATTGACATCCTATTTATTGAGAATATTGGGAATCTCGTATGTCCATCCGGTTATGATTTAGGACAAGACTACAAAGTGGTTGTCTTAAGTGTACCGGAAGGCAATGATAAAATTCCTAAATATCCAGTGATGTTTAGACGTACAGATTTAACCATCATTAATAAAATTGATCTCCTTCCATATGTTTCTTTCAACATAGAAGAAGCGAAAAAAGATTTAGCAGCAATCAACCCTCAAGCTCAATTACTAGAACTTTCCGCACAGACTGGTGAAGGTATTGAAGACTGGATAAGTTGGATAAATGATGCGTACCTACAATGCGCAAAGCCTTAAAAATAATTGTGACGGGACGAATACAAGGGGTTGGTTTTCGTCCTTTTGTCTATTCGCTTTCAATAAAATATGACCTTACAGGGACAGTTCAAAATAACATTGGCTGTGTAATTATCATTGTAGAAGGAAATGGAAAAAAGGTAAGTGACATGGTAAACGAATTAGAGATTTCTCCACCACCATTATCAAAAATTAATGAAATACGCATTAATCAAATTCCTTTGAATGGCTATCAAGAGTTTTCTATTATTTCTAGTGAAATAAGTAGTGATGCTGTTCCTTGGATGTCTCCGGATGCTGCTATCTGTAAACACTGTCTAGAAGAATTGATGGACCCGCACAATCGACGTTTTCAATATCCATTCATAAATTGTACTCAATGCGGACCACGCTATACCATTATCGAAAGCCTTCCCTATGATCGACCCAATACAACTATGAAAGATTTTGAAATGTGTCACCTTTGCCGTGAAGAATATGAAAATCCATTGAATCGGCGACACCACGCTCAACCAATTTGTTGTCCAGTATGTGGACCTACTGTTACTCTTCATAATCAAAGAGGGGAATCCATAGCTGAACAACAACGAGCAGTTAATCAGACAGTTGATCTTTTAAAACAAGGAAAGATTATAGGTATTAAAGGAATAGGTGGCTACCATTTAGCTTGTGATGCTTATCAAGAGCGTGTTATTGACCAATTAAGACTTTCAAAAAAACGACCGCAGCGACCATTGGCTATAATGGCAAAGTCCGTGGATGTTGCAAGAAAGTTTTGTTATATATCTAGCAAGGAAGTGGAAATGCTTACTAGCCTAGAAATGCCTATTGTTGTGTTAAAGAGAAAAAGAGATGGTTTATTACCAGAAAATTTATCACCAGGTTTATCTACTCTTGGAATTATGTTGCCTTACACACCTTTACATCATTTGTTGTTTGAGAATAGTGGGTTGGAATGCATGGTGATGACTAGTGCTAATTCTTCTGGTTTTCCTATTCAATATAAAGATGAATCTTTACCTAACATACAAGAAATGTGTGACTATCTTTTAACACATAACCGCAATATACATTTTCCAATAGATGATTCTGTTGTTCAATACAATGGAGAAAATACGCTATATCTACGGCGTGCTAGAGGGTTCGTTCCTGACCCTTTGGAAACAAATGCAAAAGTGGATCAACTAATTGCTTTAGGTGGAAATCAAAAAAATACGTTTGCAGTTGGAAAGAGAAATTATATAGTGATGAGTCCTCATATTGGAGATTTAGAAAACGAAGAAATGATTCACTCCTTTGAAGAACAACTGCATCATTTTAAAGAATGGCTTGGAGTTGAAGAACCGTATATAGCAGTTGATAAACACCCTTTTTATGCATCTAACTCAATTGCTGAAAAACTGAAAAGTAAAGTGATTCCCATTCAACATCATCATGCTCATCATGTGTCTTGTATGGAAGATAATCGACTAGAAGAGCCTTGTATAGGCATTATATTAGACGGAACAGGATACGGGGATGACGGACACATTTGGGGGTTTGAATTTTTATATGGAAATGGACATTCATTTGAACGTCTTGCGCATTTACAATACACCCCCCTTCCAGGAGGAGAGAAAGCAGTTAAAGAACCGTGGAGAAATGCAGTTGGAATGTTACTATATTTCTGGCCAATAGAAGGAAAAGAGTGGTCTACAAAACTATTTCCTGAGAAATCAAAAGAAATTAACATAATTGAAAGCATGATCAACAATCACATAAATACGCCAATGGCAGGAACTTGTGGCCGCTTGTTTGATGCGATCAGTGCAATTCTTGGGATTTGTTTAACGTCCACCTATGAAGGAGAAGCTGCAATCAAATTATCGGATGCTATGGATGAACCCCAAATTGAATCGGATGAGAGTTATTCATTTCATTTAGAAACAAACCGTAAAAACCAAACTCAGCTCGACCTGTCTCCAATGATTTATCAAATCATTCAAGACAAATTCAACAAACATCCCAATACAAAAATCATTCAAACCTTTCTTCGAACAATCGTCTCTTGTTGTGTTCAAACGGTTCAAAGACTAGTTGAAAATAGACCCGAATTGAATAGAACGGTAGTACTTTCTGGAGGGTCATTTCAAAACATTTACTTAGTTAGGGAGATTAAAAGACGACTTCAAATTGAAGGCTTTAACGTCCACACACATAAAAACCTACCTTGCCATGATGGTGGCTTATCAGTAGGACAAATAATAATTGCATCTCACGCTGTTAATAAAGTGCCAATGGACATTTAACTAAAGGTGGTGAAATTATATGTGTGTTGGAGTACCTGCACAAGTAGTCAAAATTGAAGACCATACAGCTTTAGTAGATGTTATGGGTTCAAGAATGTATGTGGGAACCATTTTTGTTCCTGAAGTTAAGGAAGATGATTTTGTATTACTTCATGCAGGACAGGCATTAACTATAGTCGATGAAGAATTTGCCAAAGAAAGTATGGAAGAATGGAGGAAAGTATTGGATGGTAAACATGGAGATTTTTTCTGATCCAACAATTGCTCGTCATTCGCTTGAAGCAGTTATTAAGTTAGCGGAGAGATTTAAAGAAGAAAAAGGTAGAATTCCAGTATTCATGGAAGTATGTGGATCACACACCATGGCGTTTGCCAAAACAGGAATAAAAGCTAGATTAAAAGACCATATAGGGCTGATTGCTGGGCCAGGTTGCCCGGTATGTGTCACTGATCAAAAATCTATTGATGCCATGATTCAATTATCTGAAGAACCTAACAGAATTCTTTGTACCTTTGGTGACATGATGCGTGTACCCGGTTCTAAATTCACATTGATGAAAGCTAAAACAGAAGGTAAGGATATCCGAGTCGTTTACTCCCCGTTAGATAGTGTGAAAATTGCACAAGAAAATCCTGATAAGGAAGTCATTTTTTTAGGGATTGGATTTGAAACGACCATTCCCATACTTGCTCTTGCTGTTCGCGAGGCAGAGAGGAGGGAGTTAAAGAATTTCACCATATGGATGACAACGAAATTGGTAGAACCTGTATTAAGAGTCCTTCTTGATTCAGGTGAAGTAAAACTTGATGGGTTTATTTTACCTGGGCATGTCTCCATCGTTTTAGGAAAACAGAGTTACAATTTTTTAGCTGAAGAATATGAAATTTCAGGTGTAATAACTGGATTTGAGCCCGTACAATTGCTTAGTAGTATGTATAAACTGCTAGAGCTCCTTCTAGAAAAAAAAGTAGATATCATCAATGATTATACATATGTAGTGAAAAATGAAGGGAATCTAGTTGCTCAAAACTTCCTAAAACAATATTTAGAACCTTATGACGAGGAATGGCGAGGTATGAGCACGATTCCTAAAAGTGGATTAGTCCTTAAAGCAAAATACGCTCAATTTGATGCGAAAAAGAAGTTTAAGGTAGTTATAGAAGAGCCGAGAAAAACAAAATGTCGATGTGGTGAGATTATTCGAGGATTAATCACACCTGAACAGTGTATTTTGTTTGATAAAGCGTGTACACCAACTAACCCGATTGGTCCCTGTATGGTTTCTACAGAAGGAACCTGTGCAGCTCATTATCAATACATGAGGGAGGAATAGAACTTGGTTCAGCGAATTAGTTTAGCTCATGGGGAAGGCGGTGAATTAACTCACCAACTCATACAACATGTATTTCTTAAATCTTTTGGCCATTCTGAACAAGTACAACTTGATTCTGCCATTGTTCAATGTCCTACACAAACTATCGCCGTCTCAACTGATAGTTACGTAGTCAAGCCTATTTTCTTTCCAGGAGGAAACATAGGGAAGTTAGCCATTACAGGGACAGTAAATGATTTAGCTGTATGTGGAGCAATACCTCACGTCATAACAGCTGCATTTATTATTGAAGAGGGGTTTGAGATTCCTAAATTAAAAAAGGTCGTTGATAGTATGGCAGCAGAAGCCAAAAATGCTGGAGTGACAATCATTGCAGGTGATACAAAAGTAGTGGAAAAGGGTAGTGTAGATGGTTTATTTATTAATACTACTGGGATTGGATGGATTCAAGAAAAGCATCGTCTAAAACCTGAAGCTATCCAAGAAGGCGATTCTGTTATCATAAGTGGCACAATAGGAGATCATGGTATTGCAATCCTCAGTGCACGTCAAGAGCATGGTTTGTTAACCGATGTCGAGAGTGATTGTGCATCATTAAATCACCTTATTCAAGAACTTGTAGAGGAAATCGAGGGTATTAGAATAATGCGAGATCCTACGCGAGGTGGATTAGCTACAACATTAGTAGAACTATGTGAAGATTTTCATTTTATTGTTGAATTAGACGAAGTATCTATTCCGATACGTAATGATGTTCAAGGTGCCTGTGACATTTTAGGTTTTGACCCTCTCTATCTTGCAAATGAAGGGAAAGTAGTTTTGATTATGGACCAGAATAATAAACATAAAGCTCTTGAGATAATGAGGAAAAATGTATTTGGACAGAATGCTAGCATTATTGGTCATATTACTTCTAGTGATGTAGATACTGGAAAACTGCTTTTAAAAACCCCTATGGGAACAACGAGACGTCTTCATAGACTAACAGGTATGCTATTGCCTAGAATTTGTTAATTTTCTTAAGTCTGATGCATAGAATAAGATGTATCAGACTTAAGGAGAGGACAAATTGCAAAATATTGAGTTGCTCAGGCTACAAATGAATCATCTTGTTACTCAGGCACGACATGATATTTATACACTTTCTACCCAAGATGACTCATCCGTGAAACAACAGATTCTACAACGATTATGGGATACACAATCATCCATCCATTTTATAAGTGAGTTGTTAGCTAATCAAGCCATTTCTAACTTGTATGTTACCCCTCTACAACAGCTAGCACCTGTTAATTCGAGGAATACAAATCAACAACAAATTCCACCAATCACACCCTCACCTACCCTACCTTCTCAGCAAGCCAATCAACGTACCTTTACAATAGAAGAATTAGCTAACTACGATGGAAAAAATGGCAGAGCTGCTTATATTGCGGTAGATGGAATTGTTTATGATGTGACAAACAACAGGGCATGGGCAGCCGCTAGTCATTTTGGTTTAACAGCAGGAAAGGATTATACTGGAGAATTTGCATCTTGCCATGCAGGGCAACAATCGATTTTAGCTACACTACCAGTTGTAGGGAGGTTAAATTAAATGAAACCACATGTTTTACCACCAGAACCCATGACAAATGAAGCGATTACTTCAAGATTAACAAATACAGTCATCGACAATATTAATAAAGGGCTAATTAAGAAAAAAAATTTAGTTTACTTAGAGTTAAATGGATGTTCTGGAAATATCATCTCTTTGTTAAATGGGCAAAATCCGGACTTTGAATATACATTAAATTCAATGGTGAATATTCGTTATTGTAATAGTTTAATGGCGTCCGAGGGAGAACAGGCCATCGAGAAACTGATGAATACGCTGGATGAAGACTATATATTAGCAGTTGAAGGTGCTGTAGCTTTAAGAAATAATGGTTTATACAATGTAATTGGAAGTTGGCAAGGCAAACCACTAACTGGTCTTCAGGCAGCGACAATGTTTGGAGAGAAAGCATCACATATTTTAGCAGTAGGTGCATGTGCAACTCATGGTGGTGTATCTGCTGCGAAACCAAATCCATCTCAATCAGTAGGATTACAAAAAGTTCTTCCTCAAAAGAAGATGATTAAACTGCCAGGTTGTCCTGTTCATCCAGATTGGTTTTTAGGGACATTAGCTCACCTCTTACTTTACGGGGAACCAGAAACCGATAACATGGATCGACCATTAATGTTTTATAGTTCGCTTATTCATGACCGATGTCCTAGAAGACCATTTTTTGACCGAGGTATTTTTGCTGAGAAATTAGGAGATAAAACTTGTTTATTTAAGCTTGGTTGCCGTGGTCCAGTTACTAGGGTTGATTGTCCAACTCGGCAATGGAATGGTCATGTGAACTGGCCAATTGGAGATGACACCCCATGCATAGGTTGTGCTCAATTTGGTTTTCCAGATGCAATGGCTCCATTCATAAGCTACGATACGACGAAAGTGGTGAAGAATGAGTAGAAAAATTATTATTAATCCTTTGACTAGAATTAGTGGGTTTATGGAAATTGATGTAACCATAGAGAATAATCAAGTGATTGAAGCTAAAACGAAAGGGAATTTATTTCGAGGGTTTGAGCAAATGCTAGTAGGAAGAAATCCATTTGATGCAGTATACTTCACACAACGAATATGCGGTATTTGTTCGGCCGCACATTCTATGGCCTCATCATTAGCTTTAGAGGATGCCCTAAACATTAAGCTCATGGAACAAGGACGATATTTACGTGACATTATTCATTGCTGCGAGTTTTTACAAAATCATATTCGCCATTTCTATCAGTACACCGTTCCAGACTTTGTAAAGATTGAACAAAATCCTCTTTTACTATCAGACCATGACGATTTCAGGTTACCAAAAGCAATAAATGATCGGATTTCACAGCACTACTTTGATTCACTTCCAATAAGTCGTCTTGCTCATCAAATGCTAGCAGTATTAGGGGGGAAAGCTCCCCATAATCATGGGGTCTTCATTGGAGGTATTTCAACTCAGGCAACAGCAGAAAAAGTCGTCCATATTGATTCCATTTTACAAAAAGTTACTCAATTTATTGATGAAAAAATGATTCCCGATGTATATGATATCGCTCACTATTATCAGGAATATTTTCACCTAGGAAAAGGCTACGGTAATCTTCTAACATATGGTTCTTTTAACAATTATAAAGATTTGGGGACGTTATATGTTGATCCACTTGTCTCAAAAAATGGATATCTGGAGACATTTGATGAAAATAAAATACAGGAAAAAATTGATTACTCCTGGTACACGTCAAAAAAAAGTACGAATCAACCAAGTGAAGCAGTAACAGAGCCAGATATGGATAAAGAAAAAGCATATTCTTGGGTAAAAGCGCCGAGATACGACCATCTTCCTTTTGAGGTAGGTCCACTAGCAAGATTAATACTAAGTGGGGAGTATGACAATAGAATCTCAGCCATGGATCGAACCATTGCTAGAGCAATTGAAGCAAAGAAAATAGCAGAAATCATGAAGGTCTTATTACAGCAAATTATTCCTGGAGTAGACGTACAAAAAAAATATGAACTCCCTGAAATAGCAGCTGGAAGAGGCTTAGTCGATACAACGAGAGGCGCACTTGGGCATTGGCTTGAAATTAAAGAAAAAAAGTTATCATTTTATCAAATAATAACTCCTTCAACATGGGACTTTTCTACTCGAGATAATAATGGATATAGAGGTGTTGCTGAAGAAGCGTTAATAGGCACACCTATTCAAAATCCCGACAAACCTGCAGAGATTGGAAGAATTCTTCGATCCTTTGATCCGTGTATGTCTTGTGCCACTCATGTATACAGTCCAGGAAGACAAGTAAAAACGATAAAGGTGTTTTAATGGAAAGAATAATCGTATTGGGCATTGGAAATCAATTAATGATGGATGATGGTATTGGAATTTCTCTTGTTGAGGAACTTGCGAAACTTGATCAAACATCAAACATTCATTATTTAATTGGGGAATCAGATATTGATTATTGTATTGGAAAAATCGAAGAGGCAACATTTACTATTATTCTCGATGCTGTTTGTTCAGGTAAAGAAACTGGAGAAATATCAATTTATTCTCTAGCTAATTTACATGAACATCAAACACTAGATATCTCACCACATAATCTTCATTTATTTCAAGTATTGTATCAACAAAGAGAGACAATTAAAGGGTTTCTTATTGGAGTGGAACCTTATGAAATATCATTCCATATTGGCATAAGCCAGACTTTAAATGAAAAATGGGATCAAATATTATTAGAAGTGAAAAAGACAATTGTCCAATTAATTATGAAAGAAAATATGTACATAGACTGATGCTTTGTTCATCAACTTTCAACAAACCTGAAATAAAAGAATTGGGTTAGTCTTTTTTTTGAGGTACCCATCCCCTAAGTTATCTTAAAAAGCTTAGGGGTCGAGTACCAATTTGTAAGTACTGAGTAAGTATTAGACAAAGTTTATAAAAATAACGGCAGTTATTAGTACAATAGAGATGATTGAAATAAATAGGAGAGAAAGTTTTCTCGAGATATTCGCATTCTGTAAATCCTTCCAATTGTTTGGTTTAATGCCACTTAACCAGAATACAATCACAGCTGAGAGAAGTATCGAATTAATGTTGACCATTAATAGAATAAACGGTACAACAGCCTCTACCCAGTTACCCGTGCCAAGAGTCATACCGAATACGACAGCAGGTGGTAGTAATGCTACTGAAACCATAACTCCCACAAGAGACCCCTCATTCCTTTTAATAAAAGAAAGTGCTCCTGCAGCACCTGAGGCGAGGGCAACAACAACATCAATAATTTGAATGTCTGTCCTTGATAGAAACTCATTACTGTATATAGGTGGAAGGAAGAAAAAACCAAATATAGTAGAAATCAATATGGGAATACCTATTCCAAATAATGACGTTAGTAAAGATTGACGAATTAACTTAAAGTCGCCGAGAACTGACGCAAAAGAAACAGCAGTTACAGGACCAATAATAGGGGCGATTACCATAGCTCCAATAACAATTGCAGGACTGTTTTTTATTATGCCGACCGCTGCAATAACTGAGGAGAAAAGAATAAACCACATATAACTGATACTCATGTGGCTAGATTCCGCGACAGCCTCATATAATTCGTGACGGCTCGCTCGTTGTAAGTCTTTTTCCTTATCATTTTGTTTCTCTTTTTCCCTAGGAAGATACGTTTGTACAGGAAGCAACATTACTTGATATGTATCCTCTCCGCCGGGCAATTTCTCCAAATAATTAAGGATTAGTTCTACATCATTTGTTTCTACAAGTATCCGTGTTAGCTTCTTTTCATTTAATTCATCGGAAATCCAATAGGAAACAACAGGGAATTCGCCCTTAATTTCTTCCATATTTAAAAAATCCCATGGAGCATATATCTCAAGTAACTGTAATGTCATAATAATCCGTCTCCCATTTTCTAAGAAGAATCTTACAACTTATTATTGCCCCTATTTTCTATTTTTAACGAAAACAAATAGTTTCCCATAATAATTATTTTCTTAGTTAAAAATTGAAAAAGCCCTCCACCATTCTAATGTTAGAACGGTGGAGGACCTGGGTAACTTGTATGTTATTTACTTAATTTTATTTATTTTTTTTGTAAAATCGGTCTCTGACTTTTTTCATGCGATCTCGGTACTTTAATATATCGACCCTTGCTGCTTCAGCTTCAGGTGCGATGGGTCTTAAATTTTCGATATCCCAATAATCGATGATGACTTCAAGAACTTGATCAAAGTATTCTAATGGACCATAATTTGCTTCTTTTGCAATAATCGCCATTCGGTCATCAAAATCAGGCATGACAGCACCTGGCATTTGAAAATTACGGATGACATGACCAAGGTAATAACAATAGTTCGGTTCTAATTGAAGATGAAATTTAATGACATCGCGATAAAAAGCGTAATGCAGCGTTTCGTCTTTTGATAAGCGCAAAAGAAGAGTAGATAGTTCGCTGTCATGCTTTCTGGCTACTTTTGCGACATTTGTATAAAAGGCCATCGTCGCAAGTTCCTGCATGGTTGTATAAACCATTGTTTCAAAAGGTGTCGTATAGTCTGGACTATACCCGCTTTCAACGGTTTGTTTATGTAGTTGGTGAAGACGTTTTGGATCCACACTACGCGTGATTAGTAGATAGGTTTCAAGTAAGTTGGAATGTTGATCTTCTTCGGCAGTCCATGTATGAACAAAATCTCGGACAACGGTTAATGGGCCTTTAAAGGTTTGATCCAGATGTGAAGTGAACCAGGGAAGATTAACTTCTGTCAATAGGGCGGTTTCCACAGCAGTGATAATGTTTGCAGGTAAGGTAACTTGACTTGAGTCCCACGGTACTCTGCGAAAATCTTGAGCCTTGTCCCATGGCAAAAATTCATGATATCCCCAATCTATTTTCTCTGATCGTTTTTTATGTTCCGCATATAGTTTTTGAATTTGGGGCTCTAGTCTAAAATCCAGATGATTTGTTAACATGAAAATACCTCCTTCTATGCCTTTCAAAGTTTTGGGTCCTTTTGTGTAAAATTTATTATGGACACAAAAGTTTCTTCAAAAAATTGATCCACCTTTGTCGGCATTATAAAGTGACGATGTGAGTTTAGTAGCTTATAATATACCACCAAGATACGTAATATTCAATTTTTTCTGTGTATAGTAATTAGTAATCTTTTATTGAGCAAAATGGCCTGGGTGGATTATAAATGGGCGTAGACATTTAGAAAGTAATCCAGCATAGCATAAAATCGGGAAGCTCGAGGAGGAAAAAGAGGTACTAAGTGCACAATAAAACAGTTACAGGAAGAAAATGAAGAACGTAAATACACAGTAGAGTCATCCACGAATGTTGTAAGGATATAATTATATAAATGAAAGCATTACTAAATGAGATGTGATTTTCTTAAATAATAATATTTCATTTTAAAGGAATCCATTCTCTTTTGTAGAATAATGGATGGAAGAGAGGAGGGGTGAAAATGGTAGATAGAGACACCTTCAGTTTTTTGTCTGAAAATGAATTTAAGCTGTTTGCTAATATTAAAGCTTTTAAAGAAACCAAACCTGAAATAGCAGAACTCCCATATAAGGGAGACGGGTTTATGGACACTGAAGATAGGTATGATGGCTATAAGAATTTAAAAAAGCATAAGTTAATTCATTTTGATGAAAGTAAATTTAAAACGGGCTTTATACTCCGTTATTCAGATGTAACTTTATTGTAATTATCAAAGCGCACTTACACGTAGTGTGCTTTTTCTATACATAAGGTAATGAAATTGATGTATTAGTAAATGATCAGTATTTGAACTATCGAAAATGAATTTACACTTCCAATAGTATGAGATAAAGGATTTGTTCTTTTTAGCACGAATACAAAAGACAGAAAAAAAACACCACCTCCTAAGAGATGATGCTTTTTTTGGAAGAATCTTTCGTTCCTTAAAGATTCTCGTGGGTTTGGCACCCAATGATCCCGACTGGGCTCGAACCAGCGACCTCCACCCTGTCAAGGTGGCGCTCTCCCAGCTGAGCTACAAGATCGTTTTTCTAGGACAAATTCTATTATAACGTCCACAGAATAATAGTCAATGATCTAGAAAAAATAATTCAAATAACTTACTGTAAAAAGTGGGTCCATTCTGTTTGTGCACTACCATTTACAACGGTCCAACATTCAATAGCTACTGCTTTTCCGACAAGTGTTTCAAAGGACAAGCTTGCACGTTGAAATAGGGGACCCCAAACGGTTAGAGGTACATTGTTAATTAACGTTGCATGAGGTACCCATTTACCTGGTAAGTATGGGGAAATTTCATTTGTATGTAAATTCAAGATTAGAGAAAATAGTTCGCGATGAAATAACTCTAATTCCTTCGTGACCACTGGTGCTGCAAAAAATGTACCTTGTTGTTTGAAGAATCCTAGGGATGATAAAGAAATATCAAGTTGTTTTTGTTTTTCAATCCATAATTTTACTCGTTCATTTAAAATTAAAGGATTAATTTGATCAAAAGTAAATAAGCTGATGTGGGGTGGAAGAGGTGTTTCTTTACTTCGACTTGAAGCGATTAATAAGTCTTTTATATTATGTTCTAATTGTGTAGATAATTTGTAGTCAAAACGTAAAACCAAAACTTGCATGAAAATTTCTCCTTCTTTATCCCCAAATATTTTGAATCCTGGAACTCGCTTCGACAGCAAGAGAGTCGGTTTTCAAGAGTGTAATATCTTCCAATCGTTATTTCTAATAAGTATATACTTACAGTTTGAATCTTTCAGTTATACTTTAATTTAACTATAGTCATCTAAGCTATTAATATTATTAATAGAATCAGGACTTCTAACTACTCACCACATGAGAAGAAGAAATAAGTATTAAACTAAACTGCCATCATGCTATTTCACATCAATTCATCTTATCATAAATGTATGAGTCAAATATAACCGAAGAGAAAGGATATGACCATGACAGAATATATCAATTTAAATTTCACATATGATTTTGATCGTGTACTCGACCGTCTTTCAATGGACCCTTTGATTTCTTTAAATAAAGAAGAACGTTATGTTCTTGTAGCGACTGGAGAGCGCAAGGTAAATAAAGTTCAGGCTACAGGAACAACAGAATCTCCAACATTTCTAATAGAAGGAACAACTAACGAACAACAACTACAAACCATTAAAGAAATTTTTCATTTTGATCGGTCACTCGACCCCATTCATGCTCATTTCGCCCACACCAATTTAGCTTCTTTATTTGAGGAGCATAGAGGAACGCCCATTATTAGAGAGTTTTCGTTATACGCAACGTTATTGAAAAGCATCATACATCAACAATTAAATTTATCATTTGCCCATACACTTACGACTCGTTTCGTTCATACATTTGGCGAGCAAATAGATGGTGTTTGGTTCTACCCACAACCTGACGTGATAGGACAACTTCAAGTTGAAGAGTTACGAGAACTACAATTTAGTACTAGAAAAGCAGAATACGTGATTGGAGTGTCACAAGCCATAGCTAGTGGCGAACTCAATCTCGAAGCCCTTGCTCAACAAGACGATGAAACAATCACGCAAATACTTGTGAAATACCGGGGAATCGGACCGTGGACAGCAGGTAGCTTTTTACTATTTGGTTTAGGAAGACCAAATTTATTCCCACTTGCAGATATAGGACTTCAAAATGCATTGAAAAAACTTTGGGCAACTCCCGATAAACCAAAAGCTGAAGAGATTGCAACTCACTTTCCCGATTGGTCACCTTATTTAAGTTACGCATCGCTTTATTTGTGGAGAAGTATAGAATAACCTCAGACTAATTATGTATGTCAAAGAAACTAATCACAGTGCTACACTATTAAAAAAGTAATAGATAGATGAAAGTTTAGGGAGAAGACATCATGAGAATTAGAGATTGGGATCGAAGTTTAAAAGCAAGGCTAATTGGCGAAGCGTTCATGAACATAACGTTCTGGATGTTTTTTCCATTCCTTGCTATTTATTTTGCAGAAGAATTCGGCAAAACGACAGCTGGTTTATTATTAATTTTGTCGCAGGTTTTTTCAGTAGCAGCAAATTTAGTTGGTGGCTATTGTGCTGATCAATATGGTCGTCGAACGATGATGGTTTTGTCTTCTTTTGGACAGGGCGGTGCATTTTTCTTATTTGCACTTGCAAACTCATCAATTTTGGAATCGCCAAGTTTAGGGTTTATCGCATTTTCAATAGCTAGCGTATTTGGATCATTATATTGGCCAGCTAGCCAAGCAATGGTAGCCGATGTTGTCTCTGAAGAACATCGCAGTGAAGTCTTTGCTGTTTTTTATACTTCCATGAATATTGCAGTAGTTATAGGACCGATACTTGGAGGCATTTTCTTCTTTAGTTACAGATTTGGATTAATGGTGACTGCAGGATTAGTATGCATTTTATTAGCTTGGATACTAATCAAATTTACCAAGGAAACGAAACCATCTAATTCCGACTCGTTGATAAACAATACGTCAAAAGGTTTTATGTACGCCATTCAAACGCAAGTAAAAGATTATGGGGTAATATTGAAAGACAAATTATTTTTACTTTTCATCATTGCTGGAATTTTAAGCGCACAAACCTTTATGCAATTAGATTTATTATTGCCTATTTACGTAAAAGAAATTATTGGAAATCAAACTCTAGGGACTTGGTTTGGAAGTGAAGTGAAACTAACCGGAGAGCTGGCATTTAGCCTTCTTATTTCAGAGAATGGTTTACTTGTTGCCCTATTAACTGTTGCCGTTACAAGATTGGTCATATCATTTAAAGAAAAAAATGTATTTTTTGTTTCATCTATTTTATATGCTGTTGCAATGGTTGTTTTTTCATTGTTTGATTCGTTTTGGATTTTCATTTTGGCAATGGCGATCTTTACGTTTGGTGAACTAATGACTGTAGGTATTCAACAGAGCTTTATTTCGAAGTTGGCACCTGAACATATGCGTGGGCAATATTTTGCAGCAGCAAGTCTTCGCTACACAGTGGGACGCATGATTGCACCGATATCTATTCCTATGACCGTATGGTTTGGATTCTTTTGGACATTTATGATCATTGCGATATTAGCAGTGGTTAGTGCGTTTGTTTACTATTTCATGTTTTATATCTTTGAACAAAAAAATACAGCTTCGCCTTGAATTTAAAGGGGAAGCTGTAAAAAGTATCAGATATTTCATCTATTTTATTGTTCCTTTGTTTCGACATCTTCAGTAGTAGTATTAAGGTAAATAAATGACTCTTCCTCTAATTCATTTAAGCGTTCTTTGTTAATGCCTAAGCTCAAATTCCCTGAAAAAATAGGTTCCCACCAAATTTCTGTTTTAACCACGTCAATTACCTCCTTTGAATTATCTTAATTATTCGTTAATTATTTACCTTTAATATTTCCACATTATAAACCATTTTTCATATAAATTCATTTATTAAGTAAAAAATTATTAGTGATAAGGAGTTTCCATTATGAATCAAACAACATTTGCAATAATAGGTACTGGAATTATAGGAGAACGTATTATTCAACAACTTTTAGCAAATTCTAATTGTAAAATTGTCAGTGTGTTCGATGAAAATATCCAGCGATTAAAAGAGATGAAGGATAAGTACCAGTTACCAAGTGCATATTCTTTAGACGAATTATATGAGACTAAACCTGACTGGGTATATATTGGTACACCTCCTAATAGTCATGCCTCACTTGCTGTGCGAGCAGCTAATCAAGGTTGTTTTGTGTTATCTGAAAAGCCACTTGCACACGATGTTGAAAGTGGGGAGTTAATGGTCGAGAGTGCAAAAAAGACGAATGTGTTAACGGCGATGCATTTCCCTCTTATGTACAGCTCAGCTATCCAAACATTAATGAATGAAGTAGCTAACTGCTCTCTTGGAAAAATAATTCGTGTTGAACTTCATACATATTTCCCACATTGGCCAAGAAAATGGCAACAAAACCCTTGGATTGGTTCACGTACTCAAGGTGGCTTTATAAGAGAAGTATTTCCACATTACTTTCAAATCATGTACCGACTTTTCGGGAAATTTTCTTTTTTAGCTCATCAAACCATCTATCCTGCAGATCCAGAATTATGTGAAATCGGATCAACGGCAATCGGTCAAACTGATTCAGGTATTCCGATAGTTATTAATGGTTTATCTGGTATGGGACAACAAGAAACGCTGCTATTTAAGATCTTTGGTACTAAAAAAGTAATGACAATAAAAAATTGGTCAGAGCTATGGGTAAGTGAGATTGATCAACCTGAAACAAGAGTTGAGTTAAATGAACAACCAAAAACGTTATGGGATGCGTGTCATGATGCAAAAAATGGTCGTGAAGGATCACTTGTGTCATTTGAAGAAGGACTAATTGTGCAACGATGGATTGATGAATTACTAATTTAAAAAGCTTAGCATTTGTTAATTAATATTGTATACAAAAATAAATAAAGAAAATAATTTAGACACTTATTATAGGTGTCTATTTTTGCGTGACATGAATCTACCCGATACAATAAAGAAATAGAAGACGGGAGTGATGAACATGAATTTCACGGCTCAAGACGTAGAACGCATGATTCAAGTGCAGCACGATTATTATTACACGGGTGCCACGAAATCAGCAGAATTTCGAAAACTACAATTAAGTAAGTTAAAACAGGCCATACAACTACATGAACAAGAAATCATTCAAGCACTATATAAAGATTTACGCAAAAGTGAATTTGAAGCATACGCTACGGAAGTTGGGTTTGTACTTGATAGTATCGGCTTTATGACTAAGCATTTAGATGATTGGATGAAGCCAGAATCAGTTAAAACAGCACTTCATTTACAGCCTTCAAAAAGTTTTATTGTACGAGAACCATATGGCTCTGCATTGATTATTGGTCCATTTAACTATCCATTCCAACTCGTTATGGAACCGTTAATTGGAGCAATTATCGGAGGGAATTGTGCCATTTTGAAGCCTTCAGAATCAGCTATTCATACGGCAGCTGTCATTCGAAAAGTGATAGAGTCAACATTTACACAAAACTATATTCTTGTTGTAGAAGGTGAAAAGGAAGAAACATCCGCACTTATTCATGCGCCGTTTGATACCATTTTCTTTACCGGCAGTGTTGCCGTTGGTAAAGTTGTGATGAAAGCCGCAGCTGAGAGATTAACGCCAGTTACTTTAGAACTTGGTGGTAAAAGCCCGGCAATTATTGATCACACAGCGAATTTAGAAGTCGCAGCAAAACGTATCGCATGGGGCAAGTTTGTCAATGCAGGTCAAACTTGTGTGGCTCCCGATTATGTACTTGTCCATCAAAAAGTGAAGGATCAGTTCATTAAATTATTAAAACAAACGATAAAAGATTTTTACGGGAAAGATGCACAAACTAGTCCGGATTATGGACGTATCATTAATGCCAAACAATTTAATCGCTTAAAGCAAGTAATTAGCCAAGAAGGTCAACATATTGTTGCAGGTGGCAATGTGGATGAAGAGGATCTGTATATTGAGCCAACCTTACTTGATGGGGTTTCTTGGAATAGTCCTTCGATGGAAGATGAAATATTTGGCCCTATTTTACCGATTTTAACGTATGACCGTTTAGAAACGGCGATTCGACAAGTACGAAAACTACCTAAACCGCTATCGGCATATTTATTTAGTGAAAACGATAACGCCATTCAATACTTTTTAGAAGAGTTGCCATTTGGTGGAGGGTGCATAAATGATACAGTTTCGCATGTAGGTAGTTCTCATATGCCATTTGGCGGAGTAGGTTCTTCAGGTATGAATGGTTATCATGGAAAATATAGTTTCGAAGCATTTACACATGCTAAATCGATATTAAAGAAAAGCACAAAAATACCGTTAAATCTTGTATTTCCACCATACAAAAATAAAGTGAAACTTGTGAAGTCGCTACTCCGATAAGGAAAGAAATGATGTACCTTATTCTTTATATAAAAACCAGCGATCTCCTTTTAATTGGAGATCGCTGGTTTTCTGCGTTCTTTATATGGTAAGAATATAGAAACTACTGTCCCTTTGTTTAAACGACTATTAATACTGATTTTCCCACCATGTTCTTGAATAATTTTTTGGGTTATCATCATACCAAGTCCTGTTCCAGTTGTTTTAGTGGTGAAAAATGGTTCAAAGATTTGATTAATTACTTCTTGAGTCATTCCTTTTCCGTTATCTTCAATATGTATACTTACAAAATCTTCATTTTCATATTCTGTAGAGATGTGAAGAGATCCTTCTTTTTTAAATGCCTCAATTGCATTTTTAATTATATTAATTAGCACTTGTTTAATTTGATTTTGTTCGCCAACAACAACCGCATTTGGAACACTCTTTGATTGTGTTAACACAATCCCTCTTAAATTAAGTTCAGGGCTATACAAGACAACTATATCTTGAATGGTTTTTTCCAAATTAAATTCTTTAGTAGTTCTAACATGGGGTTTTGCAAGAATTAAAAATTCACTTATGATTAAATTAATCCGTTCAAGTTCAGACTCAATTAATTTTGTATAGGTTTGATATGGGTGTTGATCATCAGCATTCATCATTTGAATAAAACCTGAAATCACTGTCATTGGATTACGAATTTCATGTGCAACGCCAGCAGCAATCTCTCCAGCTAATTTCAATTTCTCTGACTGTACTATAAGCTTTTCAGCTTCTTTACGAAAGGAAATATCACGTGTAATGACAGACATTGCGACCATTTCACCGCTCTTGTCATAAATTGGACTGAGCGTTAGTTGAGCATCAAAGAAGGTACCATTTCTTTTCATATCTTTCGTTTCAAATGAATATAAACTTTCCCCTTTTAATACTTTTTTTATTCTCTCCCTTGCTGCTTCTGCATTTTCAGGGGGGACAAGAGGAATTTGTTTGCCAATACATTCTTGACGACTCCATCCGTATAACAATTCAAAGGCAGGATTAACTTCAATGATTCGAGCATCTAAATCAAAAACAGCAATACCATCTTTGGCATTTTCAAAAAACATTTGCAAATAGCCATCTCTTGAGTCGAGAGCACGCTCTAAAGTGATTTGCTGTTGTTCCATTTCGGTCCATGATTTTTCTATAAAGTGCGAATGGATAATAGCTGTTACACTCATTAATACCATTAAAAATAAGACAACATATATATCAGCAAATTCAATAGAACCTTCAAAACGATTAAAGTAAGTATTAAATAAAAAGATGACTTCAATCAAGGTTATCGGTAAAAGAATTAAACTTGGAATGATTGAGTGGTATAATGAAGCCACGAATAGTGGATAAACAAAAAGTAATATATGTATGTAATAAGGTGAATCTATATTTATATATAAGATATATCCATTCAATCCTGTTAAAATGAGGATTTGCAACATTTCATTATTTATTTTTATTCGACGTAGAAAAAATAACAACCCACAATATAATATAACGATAAATGGGATTGTAGTTGTAAATTTGTAAGGAAAAAACAGACTAGATATAGTATGCAGAAGTAAGCCAATTGCAAATAAATCGATAAACAAGTTATTGCGTTTTATTAAAAGTAGAGATTTGTCCATTGTTCACCTCGTAGTTGAAGTAGTTGTTTCTTTATCATACATGATTTGGCAGTGTCAGAACATGTTGAATTTTGGTATGATATTTATATATATATAGGAGGTTTTTTATGTCAAGCGCATTTAAAGAGAAAGAAACGGTGCAATTACTTCAAAAACTTGTAGAAATTCCAAGTCCATCGGGATATACAAAAGAAATTATGCAATTTATGGCTTCGATATTAGATAATCTGCAAGTACCTTATATACAAACGAATAAAGGTGCTCTAATTGCAACTATAGATGGTAAAGATACGTCTAGGCATAGACTATTAACAGCCCATACAGACACACTCGGTGCTATGGTAAAAGAAGTTAAGGGAAGCGGTAGACTTAAACTGTCAATGATTGGTGGTTTTAAGTGGAATTCTGTTGAAGGCGAATATTGTTACATACATACTGCCTCTGGTAAGAAAGTGCGTGGAACTATTCTTATGCATCAAACGTCTGTACATGTTTACAAAAATGCAGGTTCAGCAGAGCGCAGTGAAGAAAATATTGAAATTCGATTAGATGAAAAAGTATTGAACGCAGATGAAACTCGAAATCTAGGAATTGAAGTAGGCGACTTTGTGTCATTCGATCCACGATTTGAGGAAACAGATTCTGGTTTCATTAAATCACGTCATTTGGACGATAAAGCAAGTACGGCATTATTATTACAACTGATTGCTTCAATTAAAGAAAATGACTTGAAACTTCCAAATACTACACATTTCTATATTTCAAATAATGAGGAAATTGGTTATGGTGGGAACTCGAATATTCCATCTGAAGTAGTTGAATATATTGCTGTAGATATGGGTGCAATTGGAGATGGTCAAACATCTGATGAATATACCGTATCTATTTGCGCAAAAGATTCATCTGGTCCATATCATTATGAATTTACACGTAAATTGGTAGAACTTGCGAAAAAGCATGATATTGCATACAAACTAGATATTTATCCGTATTATGGTTCAGATGCTTCCTCTGCATTACGTGCAGGTTTCGATGTAAAGCATGCCTTGTTCGGACCTGGAATTGAATCATCACATGCTTTTGAACGTACACATATAGATTCATTGAAACATTCTGCAGCACTATTAGAAGCATATGTGCTCTCTCCAATGGAGACAGAATAGGAGGAAAGCAAATGCAGTCAACGGACCTAATCAGTTGCTTGCCGGCTAAAGAAATCTACGGAATACTTCCTAAAGAAGTGTTCGCTATTGCAGTTGACTCACGAAGTGTACAACTTGAAAGTGTTTTTATCTGTATAAAAGGATATACCGTGGATGGACATGATTACGTCATGCAAGCAATTGAAAGCGGAGCAAAAATAATTGTTTCAGAAAAATATCTTGAACTAGACTACACCCGTGTTGCTTGCATTGTTGTGAGTGATACAACGCGAGCAATAGGGTTGTTGGCTTCAAAATTTTATGGCTACCCCTCAAAAGATATGACGATGATTGGGGTTACCGGAACAAATGGCAAAACGAGTGTGAGTGGAATTTTGCATAATATACTACTAGGGTTAAAAGAGAACTCTTCTTTAACTGGAACGATTGGTTTTAATTTAAATGGACAACTTTATGATTCTGCAAATACAACAAGTGATGCACTGAGTACACAACTTATGATTCACCGGGCAAAAAGTGAAGGTTGCAAAACGATGATTATGGAAGTCTCTTCTCACGGATTGGTACTTAGTCGTTTAGCTGGCGTTGATTTTGATATCGCGATCTTCACTAATTTAACGCATGATCATCTAGATTTTCATGGAACTATGGAGCAATATGGACAAGCGAAAGGGTTATTATTTTCCCAATTAGGACAAGACTTAGAACGTGCGAAACATGCAATTGTAAACGCGGATGATTTGTGGTCTGAACGGTTAAAGGAAATGACATGCTATCCAGTATGGACTTACGCCATTCATCAACCTGCACAGTTTCAAGGAAGCAATATTCAACTTCAATCCCATTGCACACAATTTGAAATGAGTACTCCAGAAGGTATTTTCCCAGTTCGCATGAATTTACTTGGCGAGTTTAATGTGTATAATGCTTTAGCAGCAACGACAGCATTATATACACAAGGATATTCAATACCTGAAATTCTTGAACAACTTGAACAAATTCCTCCAGTCAAAGGGCGAATGGAGAGATTAGATAATGAGTTACCAATATCTATATTTATCGATTATGCTCATACACCTGATGCGATTGAAAAGGCAATTTCTTCTGTATTACCATACAAAACAAATAAACTTATCTTTTTAGTCGGAACGGGTGGAAATCGAGATCGTTCTAAACGACCTGTAATGGCACTAAAAGCTTCAGTTGCTGATTACGTTATTTTAACGACAGATGATCCTCGTGATGAATCATATGAGTCAATTCTTAGCGATTTAGAAAAAGGCATGCTCCATAAAAATTATGCATGTATTGGAGATCGTGAAGCGGCTGTAAAACATGCAATATCTATTTCAGAACCTGGAGATATCATTATTTTTGCAGGTAAAGGCCATGAAGATTATCAAATCATTGGTCGTACTAAATATCCGCATAGTGATGGAGATATTGCTGTATTAGCCGGCAAAGTGAAATTTCAAGATTCCCCATCTCGTTCTTAAGAAAGCAATATAAGCTTTTGAACGCTCCGACTTTATAAGGATGAAAGGCGTATATATAGCCTTTTATCCCTCTAATAATAGGCATCTGTGGTATATGATCATCTGTAGAGCTTAACATCGTAACAAAGAACCGATCTACTGATCGGTTCTTTCGGCATTTAGTGCACTTGTAATTTATTGAAAAAGTCAATATGATAGTAAAGGAAAAAAAGAAGGAGAATACCCAATCATGACGCCAAAAGTTCAAGACCAAATACAAGCTAGAAGAACATTTGCAATCATTTCTCATCCTGATGCTGGTAAAACGACAATGACAGAAAAGCTGCTATTTTTTGGTGGTGCCATTCGAGACGCTGGAACAGTAAAAGCTAGAAAAACAGGGAAGTTTGCTACATCAGATTGGATGGAAATTGAGAAACAACGTGGAATTTCAGTTACATCTTCTGTTATGCAATTTGATTATGATGATTTCCGCATCAATATTTTAGATACACCAGGTCACCAAGATTTCAGTGAAGATACATACCGTACTTTAATGGCGGTTGATAGTGCTGTAATGATTGTTGATGTTGCAAAAGGAATAGAAGCGCAAACGATTAAATTATTTAAAGTATGTCGCTTACGTGGAATTCCTATCTTTACATTTATTAATAAATTAGACCGTCAAGGCAAGGAACCCCTTGAATTAATGGCAGAGCTAGAAGAAGTCCTAGGTATTGAATCGTATGCGATGAATTGGCCTATTGGTATGGGGAAAGAGTTTTTAGGTATTTATGATCGTCATAATAACCGTATTGAGCAATTCCGTACTGAAGAAAAAGACCGCTTTTTACCCTTAGATGAAAATGGTGGATTAGCCGGCGAACATTCGATGAAACAAACTTCTTATTACACACAAGCTTTAGATGATATTCTGTTATTGAATGAAGCGGGAAATGACTTTGATCATGAAAAAGTTAGGACTGGAAAAATGACTCCTGTCTTTTTCGGAAGTGCTTTAACAAACTTTGGTGTACAAACATTTTTAGAAACATATTTACAATTTGCACCGACACCACAACCGCGTAAAACTGATGCAGAAGAAGTAATCAATCCAGTTTCAGATGAATTCTCAGGATTTATTTTTAAAATTCAAGCGAATATGAACCCAGCTCACCGTGACCGTATAGCATTTGTCCGTATCGTTTCAGGAAAGTTTGAACGTGGAATGACCGTCACATTATCTCGTACCGGTAAAACCTTTAAATTAACTCAATCGACACAATTTTTAGCTGATGATCGTGAAACAGTTGAGGTTGCAGTAGCTGGAGATATTATAGGATTGCATGACACGGGAAGTTATCAAATTGGCGATACCATTGTGGGTGGTAAGAGATTGTTTAATTACGAGAAGTTACCACAATTCACACCTGAATTATTTGTCCGTGTTACAGCGAAAAATGTCATGAAATCTAAGCATTTCCATAAAGGGATTATGCAGTTAGTACAAGAGGGTGCGATTCAATATTATAAAACTCTACACACGGAAGACGTGATACTAGGGGCTGTTGGTCAACTACAATTTGAAGTATTCGAATATCGGATGAAAAATGAGTATAACGTAGAAGTACGAATGGAACCTATTGGGAACAAAATTGCACGTTGGATTCAAAATGAAAGCGATGTAAAAGAATCTATGTCAAGTCCAAGAAGCATGCTCGTACGTGATCGATATGATCGATATGTCTTTTTGTTTGAGAATGATTTTGCCATGCGCTGGTTCCTAGATAAAAATAATAATATCGAATTGTATAGTTTGTTATAAAAAATCAGTCGTATTGTGGATGCCACTGAAAAACACTGCTTAATGAAAAAAAGATTCTAATCACCCTATTTTATGGTTCTTTGTCAAATGACGTTGGTGAAGAATTTTAGTCGGCTATAATTGATTAATTTATTTGTCACGGGACTGTCCAGAAAGTCAGTAAAACTGACTTTCTGGACAGTCTTTTCTTACGATTAGTCAAGTATCCCGTTACTTTCCAGCGCACTTTCAAGTTTCGAAGCTAGCGTAGCGATGCAGCTCACTTTCATGTTTCGAAGCTAGCAAAGCGATGCAGAAACAGAAACAGATGGACTCTTTCTGCGGGCACGGCTTCAGCATCCTCACCGCACGCCCCACGGAACGCGTCCGCTCGGAACGGAAATCAGCGTGTATCAGGCTTTTTTTAGTTTCATAGATATTTTAAAAAAAATGACATTAGTGAAATTCCATCCCTTTCTCCTGTTTTATCGAAAAGGGGATTTTATATCACCAACGTCATATATTGTACAACCTATTTTATTAGGTTTGTTTTCTGCCATTTTGTCTTTTATTGAGAGTCCACATTTTGTATCATTGGATAAATATTGTCAATATTGTGTCATATCAACTTTTTGGACGATTCATATTTGAAGTAACTGGGCGTAACGCATATTATAGATATAAAGGTTTATGTAGGAAAGGAATTTACTAAATGAAAATTAGCGATTTTTCAATAAGACGCCCCGTATTTACAACAGTTATTATGTTTTTAGTCATCATTTTAGGAGCAGTATCATTCTTTAAAATTCCTGTCACCTTGATTCCTGAGCTGAATCCACCAATTGGTGTTGTTGTGACTAGTTATCCTGGGGCAAGTCCTACTGAAGTAAGTGAAAAAGTGACAAAGCCACTTGAAACAAGTTTATCAACATTACCTGGCATAAAAACTTTGCAATCTTCTTCTCAAGAAGGTGCAAACTTTATATTATTACAATTTGATTGGACGACTGATATTAAAGATGTGCAAGCGGATATCATGCAACGTATTGATCAAACACCAATTCCAGATGACTCACAGAAACCCCGATTCTTAAAATTTGACCCTGCACAGTTTCCAGTCATACAACTTTCTCTTCGTGCACCCGAAAATGGGGGAGACGTCCGTGTAATTGCGGAACAGTTAGAAAAAGAATTACGTCGTACGGATGGAGTAGCAAGTGTCAATGTTTCTGGAGCGTTAATTGAAGAAGTACAGATATTGCTCGATCAACAAAAACTTGAAGAAAAAGGATTAGCGCAATCAGATATTGTACAATTAATTCAAGCTAACAATATTTCGTTTCCTGGGGATCCAATTGAAACAGACGATGGCAAGCAATTAACAACTCGAATTGTGAGCACATTAACAACAGTTGAAGATATTGAAAATCTTGTTGTAACAGTCAACCCATTAGACGGGGAAAATGTAACTGTTGCAGACGTAGCTAAGGTCGAATTAACTGAGCAAGAAACATCAACAGAAACAAGAGCGAATGAGCAACCAGCCGTATTGATGTCTGTCCTACAAGAATCTGGTGCAAATACAGCCGATGTTTCAACATCATTTAGAAAGTCTCTCGATGAACTATTACAAAAAGATGAATTTAATGGGGTAGAAGCAGATATATTATTTGACCAAGGTGATTATGTGAAACTAGCTATTGGTAATATTGGCTCATCTCTTGCCTTCGGTGGCCTTTTCGCTATGTTGGTGCTATTTGTCTTTTTACGTGGAATTAAAAGTCCTATTATTATTGGAATCGCCATTCCATATTCGGTCATTGTAACGTTCGTTTTAATGTATTTTGCCGATTTTGCGCTTAACATTATGACATTAGGGGCTCTTGCATTAGGAATTGGTATGTTGGTCGATAATGCAATTGTCGTAATCGAAAATATTGAACGCCATTTGGCAATGGGTAAAGACTCAAAAACCGCTGCATCTGAAGGAACAAAAGAGGTGGCTGGTGCAATTACGGCTTCCACTTTAACGACAGTATCGGTATTCGTTCCAGTAATCTTCATTACTGGATTAATTGGTCAGATTTTCAAAGAATTCGCGTTAACGATATCATTTAGTTTGCTTGCTTCCTTGGTAGTGGCTTTGACGGTTATACCAATGCTAGCGAGTCGAATGTTAAAAAAACCTAGAGGAAACTCTGAAGCGAAGAGAAGACGTTCAAAATCTTATAATAATTTTGAACGGACGATAAAATGGGCACTTGGGCATCGACTCATTGTCATATTAATCACAACCGTCATGCTAGGAGCAGGGGCATTTGGTTTATTCCAAGTAGGTACTGAATTTCTTCCTGCGACAGATGAAGGATTTGTAAGTGTTGATGTGGAGTTAGAAAATGGCTCTTCAGTGAGTGCCACGAAAGAAGTAGTAGGAAAAATAGAAGATATATTAAAGAAAGAAAATGAAGTAGATGTATACGTCAGTCTAATTGGTGGAACTCAGCAAGGGCAGTCACAAGGATCATCCCAAGCCAATAGAGCAGAAATGTATGTGAAGCTAGTTCCATTAGCAGAGCGAGAACGATCTGTATTTGAATTTGTTGATGAAGTTCAACCGGAAGTGAAAAAAATTGTGGGAGAACAAGCAGAGGTTAATTTTAACTTACAAACAGCTGCAGGTTCTACACCAAATTCTCTATCGTTTACAGCAACAGATTCAGATAATAAACGACTAGAAAAAGCCATTACTGAGATTCAAACATCATTACGTGAACTTGAGTCAGTCACTGAAATTACGAATGATTTGGAAGAGACGATTGATGAAATTCAAATGACTATTAATAGAGAAGCAGCAACTGAAAACGGACTTGCTCCAGCTCAAATTGCACAAACAGTAAATACTGTGACGCGTGGAGCATTTGCTACACAAATCATTTCTGAAAATGATGATGTATACGGTGTATTTGTAAAATACGACGAAAAGGATCGTAGTAGCATTGAACAGCTCAAAAAATTAAAATTACGTACGCCTTCAGGTCAGTTTGTTGAACTTCAAGATGTAGCCAAAATTGAAATTGCGCAAGGTCCTATTTCTATTCGACGAGTTGATCAAGCGAGTTCAGTAAACTTTACATTAAAATATGAATCAACATACTCACTAGGAGAGATGTCTAAACAAGTTGATAAAGTACTTGAAGAATTAAAGTTGCCTGAAGAAGTAGATATTACTTTTGGTGGGGACAGAGAACTTTTTGAAAGTGCAATTAATGATATGTTACTTGCGGTTATGCTTGCGATTGTGCTCGTTTATATTGTAATGGCAGCTCAGTTTGAATCGTTTAAATATCCATTTGTCATTATGTTCTCAGTGCCACTAATGATTATTGGAGTTGCATTGGGCTTGTTTATTACCCAAACACCAGTAAGCATTACAGCTGTAATTGGCTTATTAGTACTTGTTGGGATTGTTGTTAATAATGGAATTATGTTAGTTGATTTTATTAATCAACGTAAAAATAGAGGGTATTCTTCAATGGAAGCCATTGTTTCATCCGTTCGTGATCGAGTCAGACCTATATTAATGACTGCTCTTACAACAATTCTTGCGTTAATACCATTAGCAATTGGAATTGGTGAAGGAACAGAAATAAATCAACCAATGGGAATTGTCGTCATTGGTGGGCTAATTAGTTCGACGTTATTAACGCTCTACGTAATTCCTGTTATTTATAGTTTATTCGACCGAGAAACGCGTCGACATGCAAAAAAAGAAGAATAATAACGTACAACGTCTATTTTTAAAAAATAGACGTTGTTTTTTTATAATTATTTTTGTATTATTCAATTAACGATAGTTTCGGAGGAGATTATATGCAAACACCACTATTTACTGGATTTCCAGGTTTTATTGCTAGACAAATCATGCAAGAATTGATTAATCAAAAAAAAGTTAATACCATCTATGCAGTTGTTTTACCTTCTCAAATGAAACTTGGAAAAGAAATTGTCAAAAAAAGCATGAACGTGCCGTTCGATGTAGAGATCAGATTAATCGAAGGTGATATCACATTACCTAACTTAGGAATTTCACCTAATGATCTCGAACCACTATATAAAGAAATTAATACTGTTTGGCATCTAGCAGCCTTATATGATTTAGCTGTACCTAGAGTTGCTGCTTGGAAAGTGAATGTTCATGGTACGAATATGGTGAATAATTTTGTCCAAACATTACCGGAAATAACAAGATATATGTATTTTAGTACGGCATATGTAGCCGGAACACGAGAAGGCATATTACGTGAAGAAGAATTGATTAGACCAAAGGCATTTAAAAATTATTACGAAGAGACAAAATACGAGGCAGAAGTACTCGTTGAAAAATTGAAAAAAATCATTCCAATAACTATTATTCGACCGGGAATTGTTCGAGGACATTCTGTTACAGGAGAGACGATTAAATTTGATGGTCCTTACTTCTTCATCAATATGATTGATAATTTAAGAAAACTTCCAGTAATACCATATGTCGGGAGGTCTCAATCATTTATTAATGTAGTCCCTATAGATTTTTTAATTAAAGCAGTAGTTTATAGTTGTGACAATGAACAAGCATCTGGAAAGACTCTTCATATAACCGATCCAAACCCACATCCAGTAGAAGAAGTGTATCGCCAAATGGTCTTAATAGTGACAGGGAAATTGCCTCAAGGACGAATACCACTAGCGGTTGCAAAAACAGGTCTTCAATTACATTTCTTTAGAAAAAGATTAGGGGTGGAAAAAGAAACATTGGATTATTTAACTTGGGAAGCACAGTTTGACACCACATTCGCTGATACGTTATTAAAGGATAGTGGGATTGAGTGTGCCGATTTTATTTCTTCTCTGCCGTCAATGATTGCATTTTATAATTTACACAAAAAAGAGGAACAATATCATATTAAAATTAACTAGTATATTGTTTACAACTTTAGCGAGTATGCTATAATTAAAAAACATGAAAACTTAATAGACTTTGACTTTTGTCAAAGGGGAGTAGCTATAGGGAAACCTACTTCATAGTCGTCAATACATGGTATTTGCCATCGGCTATGATAGCCATTTAAATAATGAGCTTAGCGAGACCTTTGCCTTTTATAGGCAGAGGTCTTTTTGTTTTCAAAATAGTGGTTAAAGGAGAGAATTATGGAATTATTATCAACGGAATTTTTAGTAGCATTATTATCAATTATTATGATTGATTTAGTTTTAGCAGGAGACAATGCAATTGTTATTGGGATGTCTGCTAAGAACTTACCAGAACATCATCGCAAGAAAGCGATAATTTGGGGTACTGTCGGGGCAGTTGTTATAAGAATTCTAGCAACACTGGCGATTGTTTGGCTTTTAAAAATTCCAGGCTTACAAGTTACTGGTGGAATTATTCTAATATGGATTGCATATAAATTGTTAATTGAAGACAGTGAAATAGAAGACCATAAAGCATCAACAAACTTATGGTCAGCAATCGGTACGATTATTGTTGCAGACACAATCATGGGTTTAGACAATGTACTGGCTGTTGCAGGGGCAGCACACGGGAATTTCATATTGGTGGTATTAGGGTTAATTATTAGTGTGCCCATTATGGTATGGGGAAGTACTCTATTTATTAAAGTCATTGATAAATACCCAATCATTATTTATATTGGATCTGGTGTATTAGCCTTTACAGCAGCTAGAATGATTACTCATGAACGTTTTTATTTAAAAGAATACTTTGATGCTAATCCGATTATTGCATGGACGATGATAATTGTAGTAACTGTAGGTGTGTTATACGCTGGACGAATGAAAAATCGTAATACTTTAGCGATGACGAAATTCAGAAAGAAATCAAGAGAATAACATTGACTTAGAAGGAAAATTGATAAAATATTTTATTGAAATAAAAACATATAGAAATTTTAAAAACTGTTATAAATCGAATTGATTTATAACAGTTTTTTTATTTACCCCCATAAATGTATAGCAACTCTTCGAATAGTCTGTAGAACTTGAAAAATCTTTCCGTGGTCGTAAAAAAATTGTTAACAAAATGAAACGCAAAATGACTTTTCATTTTTACAAGAACCCGGTACAATCGATAGGACTTAACTATTGTGCAAAACGGGGTGAGCTTGTGATACTAGCTTCAATTCAAGGACTATTTTCAAAGAAACAATCAAAAAACGATATAGAAGAACTAGTAATACAAGCGAAAAATGGGGACAACGAAGTTCTTCATGAACTTCTTTTAGCCTATACTCCTTTTATGAAAAAAACAGCCTCATTTGTATGTAAACGCTATATTAGCGAACAAGATGATGAATATAGTGTTGCCATGTATGCCTTTTATGAAGCCATCGAGCATTTTGAATTAAATAAGAATGCCTCTTTTTTAACGTTCGCGCACCTGCTGATTCGGCGTAAACTGATAGATTATATTCGTAAAGAATCTAAAAGAAAAGAATTTAGTTTAGGTCAAATGACAGCTGAACACGAAGAGTATCAGGATTCATTTGCAATCTTAGAATCTTCTCATTCATTTGAACAATTTACAGCGAAGCAGCAGGAAGAAGAAAGAAAAAACCAAATTAAAGTTTATGAATCTTTATTAAAACCTTTTGGATTAAGTTTCCAAGAATTAGTTAAAGTTTCTCCTTCACACGAAGATTCACGTCAAACAGCTATTCAGATAGCTCAAATAATAGTTGAAAACGATGAGTTTTATGAAATATTACAAACTAAAAAAAGATTACCAATGAAAGATCTTGAAAGTTTAGTCCATGTATCCCGTAAAACATTAGAACGGCATCGTAAGTATATTGTGGCACTTGTCATTTTACTAAAAAGCGATTTGCATTACATTAAAGATTACTTAAAAGGGCGGACGCCATGATGGATACTCAAAAAGGAATTGTGTTTGAGACAAAAGCTACTTATAGTATTTTTTTAACTTCAGATGGACTTTTTATAAAAGGAGTTCCTATTTGTAGTTCTGTCCAAGTAGGTCAAGAAGCATCATTTAGACCTTATCAGAAAGTGAAGAATCTAAAAATGGCATTTAAAACAAAATGGACAACTCCAATGTTTGCTATTGCTGCCACAATCATTCTACTATTCTTTGTATTATTGCCTTCTCAATCAACAGTTTCCGCTTTTGTGCAAATTGATATTAATCCAAGTATAGAACTTGGGATTAATAAAAAAGGAAATGTTTATTTATTTAATGGCCTTAATGAAGATGGAGTAGCGCTTAAACGTGATATTTCTTTTTGGAAAGGCAAACCACTGTCATGGGTAATGCTTCAAATTATTAATCAATCACAATCCATGGAGGAAAATGAGAAGATTAATATTACAGCCATTTATCAAAATGGAGTGGATCAAGAAATTTTAGAAAAAGTAATTGAAACTGCAGTCTCCACTTCTACCAGTCAGATTTTGACGAAAAAAAATGCAGTAAAAGTAATCAATGCTTCTACTTCTGATCGTGAAATTGCGAAAATAGAAGGTATTTCTGTTCGACAATACCATGCTGAACTCGAAGTGGAGAAAGAGAAAAAAACTAATTCGAAGGAAAATAAACAACGCAATTCACAAAGTAAGGAAAGTGAAAATGTTAAAAAACCAGCTCGCACTGAAAATATTGTAAATGAAAGAACAGCACCAATAAGTGAGGTTAATCAAAAGGGAACTCTGAAGTCTGAAATGAAAAATAAAAAAGATAAAGAGGAAATAAAAAAGCCTAGCAATAAAGAAGAATCAAATAAACAAAAGAAACCTAATGAATATAAAGCAGACGTTAAATCCAATCAACAATCTAAAGTGAAAAAAGATGAAATTCACACGAATAAAGAAATAAAAAAATGATGAAAATAAAATGAAATCCAAAAAATAAACACAAATAAAGATAATAAAAAATGAGAATAGAAATAGAAATAGAAATACTAAGAAAATAATGCGATAAACAGATTAATTTAAAGTGCTTCTTAAAAGAGAAGTACTTTTTTTTGTAAAAAAATAGATTTTCTCTTTCTTTTTTCGTTAAAGTTTCTTAGAATAAGCATATGACCGACAGCGTCTTTGAAAGGACTTGAATTTTTTTATGCATCCTATTTTTCGTGGAATACGAAAATTAACACCTGTTCAAGCCATCGTCTCTTATTATTTCCTAGCAATTGCAATATCAGTGGGACTATTAAATTTACCTGGAGTTCATCAACAAGGAGTTCAGGTAAATTTTATTGATAGCTTATTTACTTCTGTAAGTGCTGTTAGTGTTACAGGACTCTCTGTATTAAACATATCAGAAACCTACACAACTTTTGGAATTGCCATGTTAATGATCATCCTTCAACTTGGGGGCATCGGCATCATGTCTCTCGGTACGTTCGTATGGTTACTTATTGGGAAAAAAATAGGTTTGCGTGAACGGCAATTAATTATGATTGACCATAACCAGCATTCATTGTCCGGGGTCGTCAACTTAATTATAGAAATCATAAGGTTATTATTACTCATTGAATTAGTGGGTGCGCTTCTTCTGACTGTGTACTTTACTCAATTTTATGACACATTTTCAGAAGCTTTTTTACAAGGGTTGTTTGCATCAGTCTCTGCAACTACAAATGGTGGGTTTGATATCACTGGTGAATCAATGATTCCTTACCATAACGATTATTTTGTGCAAATCATAAACATGTTTTTAATTATTTTAGGTGCAATTGGGTTTCCTGTTTTAATCGAAGTGAAAGCTTTTTTATCGAATAAAAACAAGAATTTTCGTTTTTCATTGTTTACAAAAATTACAACACTAACGTTTGGAATTTTGCTCTTGGTTGGTACGGTTGTAATTTTAGCTCTAGAAATGTTTAATTCGTTTCGTGAAATGTCATGGCATGAAGCATTTTTTACAGCATTATTTCACTCCGTGTCATCTCGATCAGGTGGTCTAGTTACGTTTGATATAACAGAGTTTTCGCAAGGTACTAATGTATTTATGAGTGCATTGATGTTTATAGGAGCTTCGCCAAGTTCAGTAGGTGGGGGAATTCGCACGACGACGTTTGCAATCGCCATTCTTTTCTTAATTAATTTTGCTCGAGGGAAAAATGAAATACAAATATTCAATCGAGAAATTCAACTAATCGACGTGTTTCGATCATTTGCAGTTATCATTTTAGCTATTTTTATGGTGTTGTTTGCAACAATTGCATTATCAATTTCAGAACCAACTTTATCGATTACAGCCATTGTTTTCGAGATAACATCAGCGTTTGGTACATGTGGAATGTCACTTGGAATTACTAGTGAATTATCGAGTTTCGGCAAATCACTTATTATGATTTTAATGTTTGTAGGTCGTGTTGGTTTGATATCCTTCCTCTTCACAATCGGTGGTCGAACCACAAAGACGAAATATCATTATCCTAAAGAACGTGTGATAATAGGTTGAAAAAAAGAGCAGGTCCTGAAATCAGGATACCTGCTCTTTTGTAATAAACGAAAATTGAGGGGCTTGTCCAGGTTTGAAGAAGGTTAATAAATATCCTTCTTTTGAAACCACTTGTTTTTGTTTAAGTTCATCTAAATCAAGAGAGAATGGGACTAGTAAAGTTTGCTTATATACTTCCCGTTCATGAAGGTGAAGTTCGGCAAACGGTTTTCCAGCAAGATTCGGGTTTTGAATAATTTTCCTATAAATTGCTGATTGATCTTCTTTTGCCATCTCTTTATCCCACCAAGGTTTGCGTGGTTGGAATTGGTGGTGTTCTAAGTAATCAAGTTTCATCAAACTTTTCACTACGGTCATATCTGCACGACCATCTTGAATTAAAAACTCATCAAGTCGTTTAAACAAATCTTCAAGTTGGTGGCCAATCCGTGACCATCCTTTTTCTTCCCAATACGTTCCAAAATCTTGGAAGAAATCAAATGGTGTTTCAAACGTTTCACTCACCAAATAGTCGACCGTTCTATCGAGTCTATGATCATTCCAATACTTTTCAAGAACATCTTCAGCTTGTTTTATTCGTAACATATCGTCAAAGCTCAAAACATTATTTGCAAAGATTTCGTAAGGGGCTTGGTCAACAAATACGTAACCATACTCTTCAGCTTGTACTCGTAGTCCCGTTCCACGTAAAAGTTTAAGGAAACCTAACTGTAATTCTTCAGGTCCCATGGCAAATACATCATTAAAGGTTTGTTTAAAAGATGTATAATCTTCTTCAGGCAACCCAGCAATTAAGTCTAAATGTTGGGCTATTTTTCCCCCTTCTTTCACCATCGTCACTGTTCGAGTTAATTTAGCAAAGTTTTGCTTTCTTTTTACAAGTTCATTTGTTAAGTCATTTGTTGATTGGACACCGATTTCAAAACGGAATAGACCGGCAGGAGCATTATCGTTCAAAAATTGGATGACTTCTGGACGCATAATATCTGCAGTGATTTCGAACTGAAAGACAACACCTGGTCGATGCTCATCAATTAAGAATTGAAACATTTCCATTGCGTAGCTGCGGCTAATATTAAATGTGCGGTCAACAAATTTTATTATTTTTGCATCGTGAGCCATTAAGTAGCGGATGTCTTCTTTTACTTTTTCACGATTAAAATACCGTACGCCCACTTCTATCGATGATAAACAAAACTGACACGAGAATGGACAACCTCTGCTCGTTTCAATATAGGTAATCCGCTTAGATAAATGAGGAATATCGTCTTCAAAACGAAATGGTGATGGCATTTCCCGTAGGTCAATTTTTGGACCTTGTGGATGAAGCATGAATTTATTGTCTTGCATATAACAAATCCCAGGTACTTCTTGTAGAGGAATACTGCCTTCCACATAGAAGAGCAACTGTTTAAATGAAATTTCACCTTCACCCATTACAATATAGTCTATTTCTTCAATGCGTCTTAACCAATAGTTTGAATCATATGATACTTCAGGTCCTCCAAAAACGATAATAGTTTCAGGACTCACTTTTTTTAGTAAACGTACGACTTTTATCGTTTCTTCAATATTCCAAATGTAACAACTGAAACCGACAACCTTTGGTTTCTTTAAATAAATTTCTGAAACTATATTGAATGCAGGATCTTTTATTGTATATTCAGAAATGGTTGGATTAAATTCAGGCTGCACACTTGCTTTTAGACATCTCAATGCCAAGTTTGTATGAATATATTTAGCGTTCAATGTTGTTAAGACGATGTTCATTTAACCTTCTCCTTTTTTTGGCTCAATCTATTTTACCAAGGAAAGACGTTTCTAACAATATGAATCAAACGACCTATACTATTTGATTAATTAATATGAAATAATCCAATTAATTGCAATATTCTTATTAATTATGTAGATTATCATTTTAAGTCGA
>NZ_AMGD01000009.1:0-42130 GCF_000297555.1 Paenisporosarcina sp. TG-14 | reverse complement strand
AGCTTCAGAACCTCAGACGAAAGAAGCTTTCGTATCGGTTCTTCCAGCGCCGGGGTTGAGCTAGATGGCGCTTTACGCCTTTCAATGTTATAACGCGGGCATTTGTACTTTTGATTTTTTTTCAATTGTTACTACAATATTATCGTTAACTAATTGGTCTAATACTCCACCTGTAAGTTGGAGTGATGGTACTAAAACTGATGGATCACCGATTGCTTCGATAATGAATGGTGCAGGAAATTGTTGTCCATCTACAGTAATAACAGGGCCGTTACATTTAATATACGAATTTGCATGAAGTCGTTGACCATTAATAGTGATCGCTTCTGCTCCTGATATTTTCAATTCATTTAACACTTGAAAGACATGACTTTCGTGGACGATATAGTCATTCGGATTAACTGATGCTGGATTATACTCTGCATCTTGAAGCTGCACTTTTACACCTTCACCTGTAGCTGGAAGCATGCCAATCAATAGGCGTAAATCTTCAGCCTCACCAATTAAACTCTCATATTGTTCTTCACTACCCGAAAGAGACTTTTCAATTTCTCTTACTTCAAGTTGTCTCGTTAGTAGTTCATTTTCCAATTCTTTATTACGTTCTTTTTGGTGAATTAGATCTTCACGATAGCTTTCCTCTTTTTCAAAGTACTTGCTACTGTCAGCTACTCCACTTAGCTTCTTGCTGCTAGATAAACTATAGGAATAAGCTAAAATAAAACCTAAAACTAAACATACTAAGGAAAAAATAATACGTTTGTTGACAAGTGATCGAGTTTGTTTATTCTGGAGTTTCTTCAATTTCCTCCTCCTTAGGTTGCGGATTATACACGTCTAAATATGTTTGGAAAAATGAACCCACTTCAATATCTATGACACCTTTTTCGGTTTTACCAATTTGTGCAATTATTGACGGGTAATAGTTCATTTTATCAGCAAATGACGAAATAACGGCTCTTACTTCATTTCCATCATTCATAAATAGTCTAATACGATAAGGATCAACTTCTGAAGGAGTTGATTCAATTTGAGATATCATGGATAATACTTCACCTTTTACTTTCGCAAGTTCTTTTACCATGCGCATTGTGATTTTTTGATTCTCAAAATTACTTAATAAAGGTGCATCCAGCGGTGCAATCGTATGATCAGATTGAAAGACTGAACCATTTTCAAGCACGATATCATAACCAGATTCTGATTGAATATACGCCGATTTTTTCCATTCTTTCACAACAATAGTTACGGAAGTGAATCCACTTCGTTTGACTATAACATCTTGAATCCACTCGTTTTTTTGTAAATGTTTTTCTGTATTGCTTGTCCTAACTTCCCACATAGATTGTCCATTTTGTATACCACTTTGTTCAATATAGTCATCACTGGATGCTAAATCTGCTCCAATAACAACTATCTTTTGTACATGACTATACGGAGATTGAAAATAGAGGAGACCAAGTAAAGTTAGCAAGAAAATAACGAGTAATAACGTGAACTTGCGATTTGTTCTCTTTTTCCGCCGCTCCCTAAGCGTTGGTATTCGGTCTTCAATATCGATAATCTTATCCACGTTATTCACTCCTTTCATAACTCTATATGTCTTTTGAAAAACGAAGAATGAGTCCTACTATTAGCCAAGTTGACAGTAGTGAAGAACCACCATAACTTATAAATGGCAAAGTCACTCCTGTCACAGGAAATAACCCAACGACAACACCAATATTTAAAAATATTTGGAAGCCAATCATGGACTGAAGTCCTGCTATTGCAAAAAAACCAACTTTTGTAGGCGCGAGAATAGCTAATCGGTAACCTGTGTATAAGAAAAGTATAAACAAACTAATAAGAATTAGCGCACCAAAAAAACCCATTTCTTCTACAATTATAGAAAAGATAAAATCATTTTGAGGTTCTGGTAAATATAAAAACTTTTGCCTACTGTTACCAAATCCATGCCCGAATAAACCTGATGGGCCAATAGCTAGAAGAGATTGAATGCCTTGAAATCCACTGTTTAACGGATCTGCCCAAGGGTCAAGAAATGCATATATACGCTGTAATCGATAGGGTGCTGATGCGATTAAACCAACAATTCCTAGTACACCAATTACCCCAATACTAACAAAGAAGCGCATGGGTAAACCAGCAATAAATAAAAGAGAAAATCCACCTACTATTAATAAAAAAGCAGTTCCAAAATCAGGTTGCACTAAAATGATACCAGCTGGAACTAGACAAATAAGTAATGGTCTTATAAAGGACTTAGTCTTGAGATTTGTACCTTTTGCTAGAATACATGCCAAAAATCCTATGACTGAAATTTTCACAAATTCAGCAGGTTGCAAACTAAAACCAGCTATTTGAATCCAGCTCTGCGAACCATTTCGAACTACACCAAGACCAGGGATATAAACGGCAAATAATAAAAGTATGGATAAAATATAAGCACTTAACCAAAATTTATGATTACTTATAAAATTGGCTTTCAAAATTATCCACGCACAAAGCATCCCTAAAGTTCCATAAAAAAATTGTTTCCAGAAGAATGGTAGGCTATCTTCGTAATGGACTTTCCCCCAGTAGGAACCGGCAGAATAAACAAAACAATAACCAATAACGGTTAATAGTAAACTCGTAAACAGAAAAATATGTGTAGGTTTTTTCTGCAGTTTTGGCATCCTTTCATCTGGTATTTATATATTATTTAATTTGAAAAACAGCTTTGATAAAATCGTTTCCTCGCAACTCGAAGTTTGCATACTGATCCCAACTTGCACAAGCAGGTGAAAGTAAAATAATATCATTAGGTTCTGATATAGCTGTTGCCACCTTCACTGCTTGTTCAATATCATCTACTTTTTTCAAATAATCTACACCGCAGGATGCTGCAAATTCAACGAGACGACTACTTGTTTCTCCAAATGAGACTAAAGCTTTCACATGCTCCATATAAGGTCGCATTTCTTCGAATGAATGTCCTCGCTCTAAACCACCAGCTATTAAGATTACAGGCTGTTCAAATGCCGCTAACGCACTTTTGGTTGCTAACGTGTTTGTTGCTTTTGAATCATTGTAGAATTTACGTTTCTTCCACTCACGTACGAATTGTGTGCGATGTTTCACTCCTGTAAAGGACGTCAAGACATGTTGAATTGTTCCTTTAGGACAACCCATTAAAATAGAAGTCGCAACAGCTGTTAGTATATTTTCAAGATTGTGCTCTCCAGGTAATGCAATCGTTTTTCTCTCTAAATAAGGTTCACCCAGCCAATAAATAGTCGTGGCGTCTGCACTTATTCCTTCTGCTCTTCTACCTTTAGTTGAAAATGGCAAAAGTTTTGCCTTTGTAAGTTCTGCATATTTAACAACAGCAGGTTGATCAGCGTTATAAATAAATAAATCTTCATTCGTCTGATTTTTAGTTACCGCAAATTTTGCATCCGCATAATTTTCAAACGTACCATGGTAATCCAAATGGGATTCATACAAATTGATAAGAATCGAAATTTTCGGTTGGAATTTATTAATTCCCATCAACTGAAATGATGAAAGTTCAGTTACAATCACTTGATCAGCTTGGGCATCTTCAGCAACTTTACAAGCAACTGTTCCTATATTCCCAGCAATTAAAGGTTTTTGACCACCTTGATTTAACATGTGGAATAGCAAAGTCGTAGTGGTTGTTTTACCATTCGAACCTGTTATCCCAATAAATGGAGCTTCACTAATCATGTAAGCTAATTCCATTTCTGTCCATACTGGAATACCTCGTAATATAGCATCACTAACAATAGGATTATTATAAGGAATACCTGGATTTTTAATTACATATTCAAATCCTTCGTCAAGTAAATCCTCTGGATGTCTTCCACAAATAACAGTAATGCCTTTACTTAATAAGTTCTGCGCGTCCGGACTTTCATCAAATGGCTTTGCGTCATTAACTGTAACAAATGCGCCTAATTTATGAAGAAGTTCAGCTGCCGCAACACCACTCTTTGCAAGTCCTAGCACAAGTACTTTTTTTGATGTGAATTCAGAAATGTAATTCATTTATAATACCTCCAGCATAACTACGATAAAAGCTGCTAGGAAAGCAGTTGACCAAAAGACAACAACTATTTTCCATTCAGACCAACCTGACAATTCAAAATGATGATGGATAGGACTCATTTTGAAAATTCGTTTGCCCGTTGTTTTAAAGCTGATAACTTGTATGATAACCGATAACGTTTCGACAACAAAAACTACACCAATGATCACCAGCAAAAGCTCTTGTTTAACTAAAATAGACCCCATTGCAAGGGCACCACCGAGAGCAAGTGAACCTGTATCACCCATAAATATTTTTGCAGGATTTGCATTAAAAATTAGGAACCCAAGAAGTGCTCCTGTCACAGCAAAAGCAAATATAGCAATATCTTGTTGTTGATAGATTAAGGCTAAAACGCCTAATGTAGTAAATGCAATTGATGCTGTTCCAGAAACAAGACCATCTAGACCATCCGTTAGATTCACAGCATTTGAAAATCCAACAAGCCAAAAAATCATAAAAGCAATATACGCTATCCCAAGATCAATCGACCAACCAGTAAAAGGGACACTAACTGTCGTTTCAAATGGACCTTGTATAAGTAGCATAAAAGAAGCAATAGCTATCACAATTTGCCCGATTAATTTTTGTAGTGAAGTCAATCCTAAATTGCGTTTAAGGGCTACTTTAATAAAGTCATCTAAAAACCCAATGAGACCAAATCCAACAAACACTAAAACTAAAACAATCGTTTGTGTGGTTAACATTTCTAAGTAAAAGGCAACTCCTAGTGTTGTTAAGACTATAGAGATAATAAAGACAAATCCACCCATAGTAGGTGTGCCTGCTTTTTTCATATGAGATTGTGGACCTTCTTCTCGGATACTTTGACCAAATTTCATCCGTTTGATTACCTGAATAAAAAGTGGGGTTAAAAGAACCGTAAGTAAAAAGCCGATTCCTACAATCATAAATGTTGTTACGAGTGTCATGTGTAATCTCCTTAAAATAAACGATTGTATTCTTAATTTCTATTATTCACCTAAGTATAAATGAATTGTACCGTCTATAGACAGTAAACTTTCTGCTTTGGGTATTTGGGATACAATTTTTGTCCCAGTACCATGCCATTCAATTTTAAAGGGCTCTTCTATCATCACAATTTTACTTTTCTCTTGCCCGACGAGTTCAGGAACTCTTCGTTCTATAGAATCTCCCCATCTATACTCTTTTTGGATTTGATCTTTGTTGTAATTAAATCCTATAAAAGGCGCACTATCTTCAAGAATTTCCCCTACAATAGGTGCTGCAATAACTCCGCCAAATTGTACAATATGTTTTGGATTGTCTATAGCTACATAAACGACTATTTCAGGGTCGTTAGCAGGGGCGAATCCAATAAACGATACAATGTACTGTCCTTCAACGTACCGACCATTAACAGCCTTCTGTGCGGTCCCTGTTTTCCCGCCAATCCTCATTGTATCACGAAAAGCATTACGTCCTGAACCATTTGCCACAACAGACTCTAACGCTTCCCGAACTTTTTTTGATGTATCTTCTGATATAACTTGTCGTACTTTAGTTGGTTTATTTTCTTTTATTACTTCGTTCGTTTGTTCATTATAAATCCTTTTCACTACATACGGTTGAAACAAAGTTCCCCCATTGACAGCTGCTGAAACGGCTTGAACTTGTTGAATTGGGGTCGTCGATATTCCTTGACCGAAAGAGGTAGTCGCATGTTCAACTGGTCCATATGCTTCTTCAGAGAACAAAATACCTGTGGACTCTCCAGCAATGGAGGATCCTGTTTTTTGCCCAAAACCGAAATCACGTATGTATTTCGATAGCTTCTCCCGACCAACACGTTGACCTAGTTCAATAAAACCTGGATTGCATGAGTTTTCAACCACTTCTAAAAAGGATTGCTCTCCATGTCCTTCTCTTTTCCAACAACGTAATCTTGTACCCTCTACCATTGCATAACCAGGGTCGTAGAATGAATCCTTTTTCAAATCTACTTTTCCTTCTTCAAGCGCAGCGGCAAGCGTAATAATTTTAAATGTTGACCCCGGCTCAAATGTCATAGACACTGGCAAGTTTTGATTATAAACGCTCGGACTTACTTTAGCATATTGTAATGGATGAAAAGTAGGAAAGGATGCTATAGATAGAATCTCACCCGTTTTCGGGTTCATTGCAATTCCCATAGCTTGGTCAGCATCATACTTTGTCATTGCTTGGGAAAGCACACGTTCAACAACCTCTTGAATATCTAAGTCAATCGTTAAATCTACTGTCGCACCATCAGTCCCTTTGCCCCATCCGTCATTCACATGAGGTAATGAATTCCCTTTAGCATCAGTAAATAAGCGTAATGTCGATTGTCTTGATGTCAAGTACTTATTATATTGAAATTCAATTCCGGCTAAGCCTTGATGATCATATCCAGTAAACCCAATAAGACGTGACAATAAATCATCATGTGGATAATCACGCACATAATCAACACCTGCATACAAACCAGGAATTTGCATTGATTGTACTTCAAGCGCTTTTCCAAGATCAATATTCTTGCCTTCAGGTGCCAATTTAATTAGAAAAGTTTTTTTACTCATTTGCTCGACTAGCTTTTTTTCATCGATATTTAAAGCCACACTTAGTTTGGTTGCAGCACTTTCAACATCTTCGTTTTGAGCAGGCATAAAATAAAGTGTCGGGGCAAGCTTACTCCCAACAATCAATTCTCCATCACGATCTCGAATGTTCCCTCTGGTTTGTGAAAAAGGTATTTCTCGATCCCAATTCTCTTCTGCTTTTTGCGTGAGCCATTCATACTGAAAAAACTGCATAACAATTAGTTTCCCTACTGACGCGACACTTAAGCAAAAAAATAATAAAACCATTGTCCGAACTCTAATTTTCAATTGATGAGGCACTCCTGCCTTCATATATCCACACCTTGTTTTATATCAGCGTATGATAGAAAAGGAGTGCCTATTCACTGTTTATTCTTCAGGAGGTGTTTCCTCTTCATCTTCTTCTGTTTCTTTTTGGACATTTTTATTGGTTTCTTCTGGCGTTTGTAATTTAATAACAATTGGTGTTTGTTTTTTTGACACTGTCCCTTTGGTGACACTTTGACTTACAACATACCCGTCTCCGAGCACTTCAATGTTTAGTCCAGATAACACTTGATAAACTAAAACATGTCGTTTTGACCAATTTGTAAAATCAGGAATCGTTATAGGACCATTAGTTTTTAACAAAACTAGACTTCCAGGAAGAGTTTCAGTACCTGAAGCAGGGAATTGTTCTTTTACTTTGCCAGTATCACCAATTAAAACTGGATTTACTTTTTGTTCGACCATTTGATTTTGGGCAACGGTAACATCTTTCCCCTTAACTTCTGGAACAGTAACGGTAGGGATAGATTTTACTTCTTCAGGTTTAATATTCATGTACTTTAAACTATTTTCTGTAACGGATCTAAAAATCTCCGATACAGGCATAGAACCCACTTCATTGACTTCTAGTTTAGGTTTGCTCACTGCAATGTAGACAACAAGTTGAGGGTCTTCAGCAGGGGCCATTCCAATAAATGAATACAAGTAACTATCTGTACCCGATAAATAGTTCCCTTTACCATCTGGTTGTTGAGCAGTACCGGTTTTACCTGCAACTGAATAATCGCTTAGTTCAAACCTTTTGGCAGTTCCATTTTCAGACGTAACAGTTGAAGCTAATAGCTCTCGAACTTGTTTTGCGGTTGCAGCAGATATAGGCTTGCCTGCTTCAATTGCTTTATGATTACTGACTACTTCTTTAGTCAGAGGATTTACCACTTTATCAATAACATATGGTTGCATCATAATACCATCATTAGCAATTGCTGTTGTAGCTTGAATTATTTGCATCGGTGTAACAGTAGACCCTTGTCCGTATGTGGTTGTTAAACGGCTGATAGGATTATCTTCAACAATTTTCCCTGAAGCTTCGTTAGGTAGGTCAATACCTGTTTGTTCACCAAAACCAAATTTCTTCACATATTCTACAAACGTTTCGCCTCCTAAACGTTCTAGTAAATAGGCCATCGCCACGTTTGATGAACGTTGGAATCCTTCTAAATAAGTAATTGTTCCCCATCCCACACGATTATGATCACGGATAATTCGGTCATACATTTTATATTGACCAGATTTGTACCAAGCATTCGGTTCCCATTTTCCTTCTTCAATTGCTGCAGCTACAGTGAAAGCTTTCATAGTAGATCCAGGTTCAATCGTATTTTCGATTGCCTCGTTTAACCAGTTTGTCGTCAAACCTTCACGTGTTTCTGGGTCAAAGGACGGTCGCTGACTCATACCTAATATTTCACCAGTTTTTGGGTCAGCTACTATTGCGAGCATTTTTTCTGGTTGGTATTCTTCTTCCACCCGACTCATTGCATCTTCTAAAAAGTTTTGCACTTTTTTATCAAGTGTGACATGAATATTGTAGCCATCTTGTGCAGGTGTTACCATCTTTTCAGAGTTCGGTAACAAATACCCCCACAAATCACTATCATATTGCACTTTGCCATTTTTACCCGTTAGTTGTTTATTATAAATCGATTCAATTCCCATTTTCCCGTTAGTTTTGAATGATAAATCTTCTTGTTCCTCTTTTACAGCAAAACCAATTAAGTGAGAAGCAAATATACCATTTGGGTAAAAACGTTTTAAATCTCTTACAAAGACAATTCCAGGTAAATTCTGCTCCGAAATTTCCGTCATGACTTTATGACTAATATCACGACCGCTAGAACCAAATTCTACTTGGTAAGGGCCTTCTTTAGATAAGCGTTCCACTAATTTTTCTTTGGATATTGGTAAGTATTTAGCTAGTACATCAGCTGTTTTATCCACATCATTTACATGTTTTGGTTTCTTTGCATTTGTAGTAGCTTTCGGACTTATGACAGCTATTAAACGATAACTTAATGTGTCTTCAGCGATTACTTCATTATTTCTATCCACAATTTTCCCGCGACTTGCATTAATTATTTGTTCTCTTTCATATTTAGCGGCAGCCTTAGCAGCAAGTTCTTGACCATCTGCTTCTCCTGTGACTTGGATAAAAATAATCCGTGACAACAATAAAAAAAAGAGCCCTCCGTAGAACAAAAACATCAGAAAGGCTCCCCATTGAAATCTAAACTTCATTTTCATTGTCCCTGTACTACTTTCACATTTTGCTCGTTAAGTTTGAAACCAAGTCCTTTTGCTTTTTCCCATACACGTTCATATGTTGAAAGTTCGCTTACTTGAATAGACAAATCTGTATTTTGTTTTTTCGTTTCATCAATTCGTAGGTTAATTGTTTGTATGTCTTGAGTTGATGAATGAATACTTGCTTGCGTTTGTAAAATCATCACACATAACAGTGCAACTACAGATACAAATAGGACAAGTAGAATTTTTTCACCTTTTGTTACTTTTTTTCTATTAGATTTAATCTCGGGTTTGAATCCAGGCTGCGGGTTAAAGACAGGCTGCTTTATGTAAGTAGATTGTGTTCTAGCATGCATTGCCATCTAATCACGTCCTTTATCAATTATTTTTTCTACAATTCGAAGCTTAGCTGAGCGAGAGCGATTGTTATGCAGTAATTCTTCTTCACTTGGTAAAATAGGTTTTCTTGTGATTAACTTCAAAATTGGTTCCATACCCTCTGGAATGACTGGTAAGTTTGGTGGTAAATCTGGGTATGATGCTGCTTCTTTAAAAATGGTTTTCGTAATACGATCCTCCAGTGAGTGGAACGTAATCACGCTGATTCGACCATTTAATGCCAGCATTTTAATAGCATCTTGAAGAGATTCTTCGGCAGCCCCAAGTTCATCATTAACTGCTATACGAATGGCTTGGAACACCCGTTTAGCAGGATGACCGCCTTTTCTTCTAGCTGGGGCTGGAATGCCGTCTTTAATTAATTCAACAAGTTGTCCTGTTGTTTTTATTGGAGCAATTTCTCTCGCTTCTTCAATTTTACGAGCGATTCGTTTAGAAAATTTTTCTTCTCCATAACGATAGAAAATTCGAACCAAATCATTAAACTCCCAGTCGTTAACAACATCATATGCTGAAAGTGTTGCTGTCGTATCCATTCGCATATCTAGTGGTGCATCATGGTTGTAACTAAAGCCTCGTTCTGGTGTATCTAGTTGTGGTGAAGATACACCTAAGTCGTAAAGAATACCATCCACTTTTTCAATTCCTAGTGCTTGTAATTCTTCTTTTATGTCTCGAAAATTCGCATGGACAAACGTTATTTTATGAAGATGGTCTGCTAATCGTATTTTGGCGTTATCAATTGCTATTGTGTCTTGATCAAAGCAAATCAATTTCCCTTGATCACTTAGTTGTTGTACTAAATATTCACTATGTCCTGCTCCGCCTAAGGTGCAGTCGACATATATCCCATCTGGACGAATGTTCAATCCGTCCACAGTTTCCTGAAGTAATACAGTAGTATGGTTAAACAAAGGATCGTCCTCCTCTTTAAAGTCAAAAATTTGTGTTGCCGTATTGCCTCTATTCGTTATGTCTAGCTCTGCAGGTTAGAACGCGTGCCCATTTATAGGGTCATGAAGGCGTTGCTACAAAATTTCTCAACACTCAATTTTGCGACGAGTAACCGCAGAAGCAGGACGTCGCGATTTTAGCATTCGAACCTTATATATCAAAACCAATCATATTTTCTGCTAAGTCATTAAACGAGTCTTCAGATTCATTGAAATAGGATGTCCAAGCATCTTTCGCCCAAATTTCAATTCGACTTGAAACTCCAAGTACGATACATTCTTTTTCTACTTTTGCATGAGCTAATAAATTACTTGGGATATTAATACGACCTTGTTTATCAATTTCAACTTCTGTTGCGCCTGAAAAGAAGAACCGCGTGAATGCACGAGCATCTTTTTTTGTCACAGGTAGAGCCTTTAATTTTTCTTCGAGTTTTCGCCATTCATTCATAGGATAGCCGAATAAGCAGTTATCAAGACCACGTGTAATTACAAATGTCTCTTCAAGGTGCTCGCGAAATTTTGCCGGAATTATAAGTCGGCCTTTCGCATCAACACTATGTTGATATTCTCCCATGAACATGTTACTCACCCCACTTATTGTCATTAATGTACCACATCCCCCCACTTTCCTCCACCAGTTTTTTAAAATTTCTTACGATACACCAAAAAATGTGATAATAGTACTTGTTGAAACGTCTAAAAAACCTTTTCCCCCATAGAAAAAAGCCGTCTCATAAAAAATAGACGACTTTTAATATTAAAATGAAAGTATTGTATGTTTCCCATTAAATTCGAAAGGTTGTGAAAGTAGCTCCTCAATAAATGTTGGACCCACTTCATTTAAAAATAGCAACGGACTAAACCATCTTTCTTGTAAGGTGTATTCTGGAAAAAGAATACCCTCGATATGATTGTACTTTCGTATCTTCACTTCATGACGTAACAAATCCGTATCTTCTATTTTTCTGCTCAAATAGGTAAACTGCTTGTCATGAAGTTGTAAATTTTTCTTTGTTAATAGATTAAGTTGTTTATCTTTTGCTAAATGATCTTCTAACTTTTGGTATTGTTCAATTAACGTCAGTTTCATTTCTTGAATCATTTCTTCTGCAACAACATCTTTAATATCATTCATAAATGCTTGTTTGTGAGCCTGTAAATCAGCATTAAATACACTTTCCACTCGGAGGTCTATCTCGTCTAAATAGCGCGAAGACTTTCCATCTACTAGTGTAATAGACAGGCGTGGGACCATGACGGGTAACTCCATGTCAAAATGTTCAAACATGGTCTTAAATGCAGCCCAATATGCTAATTCCCCCGGACCTCCAACAAATGCTAATACAGGGAATACCATTTCCTGCATTAGCGGTCGGGTAACTACATTATTACTTAAGCGTTCAGGATTATTTTTGGCGATGTCAAGTAATTGTAGTTTTGAAAATTGATAGCCTGCTACTTCATTTACAAATACTCCATTGTGATGCTTCAATAAGAAACGCTCCCCATTTTCAACAATAAACAAGTTGGCACTATCTTTTGATGCTTGAATAGGCTGACCATAACCTGCTTGTTGAAAACTAGTTTCTTGTTCTACAACTAGTGAAGCAATTTCTTGAGCATGTTCAATCATTTTCACAAAATATGGAGATTCATATTGACGAAGTGGTTGGTATGCGGCATCAATTAATAACAAACCTTCTTTTGCAAAAAAATCATGCATCATCACTGTGAAAAATTCGCTATAAGTAGACACGTGTTGTGCCATTTTTAAGTATTTTTGAAGCATTTGTTTTGTATAAGTCGTTTCAGTAAATTGCTTAAAGACATCACGAATGAATAATTGTAATTTTTCAACTTCCACAGCGGTATGAGAAGCCATTTGCTTTCGATTTGGTCGATCATTATACGTATGTTTTTGTAATTGTCCATGATTTGGAGTGAAAGTAGAGTTAATTTCATCTAAGTCATGGTCCTCTCCAGCAATCCAAAAAACTGGTATAACCGGAATTCCTAAAGCTTCACGTTGTTGTTTGGCTAACAATACAATTGATATTGCTTTATGTATGGAATACATAGGACCTGTAAGTAATCCCGCTTGCTGACCGCCAATGACTACTAGGGCATTTTTTTCTAACTCGCCCAAGTGTAAATCAACTTTATCGCTTTGCGGAAGAAACGCCATGTATTCGCGTATTACTTTTGTCAGTTGCCCTCGGTTTACTGGATGCGATTTCAAAGATAATGCTCGATTTTTATATGAATACTCATTGGGTAAAAAATGGAAAAAATTTAAAAGTTCTTCCTTTTGATTATGGAAATCAACTAGGAAAGAACTACTATTTGGTTGATCAATTTGGTCGAATTTCAATGTGGTAAACTCCTTTTGCGTCTAAATACAAACCGATTATATCATTTGACGACAAGACAGGAAAAACAAACGACTTATAAAGTATTTAATTTAAGTACTTTACTAATCTCACTATTAGACCTAAACACCACACTGCAAAGTAAGTGAGAGTCAGAACTAAAAACAGAAATCTCCATATTTTTTTAATTAGAGGGAGTAATTCAATTTCATTTTTTGATTTCCAATCAAGAAATGTTAATATGGCGCTTATGATTAACGCCATTGCCACTATGCTTCCCCTTGTTTCTATTTGAAATAATGACTGAATGGCAATTGGAACAGTAAAGAACAGTAAGAAGGTCGTCACATCTGCTGCATGTCCAAAAGCTTTTGAAGATTTACCAGTTACTTTTCTTGAGATTATGAAGACTATTAAAAACATGACTATAGGAAATACTAATAGAAAACTGATAACGGATTGAATAACATTACTCAAAAGATTCACCTTTTTCATCAATAGCTAAAACTAAATAATATAGTGTTCTTAAAAGCGGTAAATCTCTCTCTTTAGTTGCAGCCATTTGCAGTAACACCCCTACAATTGATTCAATTTCACTTTTCCGATGATTTAGTCGATCTTGCAGCATAGAAGAATAATTTTGTGATGTTTTGACACAAAGTCCCTTTACGTCTTCAAAAGTAAGTGTTTGTGAAATTTCTGGAAAACTCAACAGAATTTCTTCAAATATAGACTTCATTAGATGAAAAGCATGACTATTTGTAATCAGTTCCCCATTTTTTATTTGTAATATCGCGGTTATTGGATTTATACAAGCGTTCAAAACCACTTTTCGTAAAACAATATTATAAGCGTCCTCTACCATCTCACTTTGAAAGAAAGGAGTTTGAAAGATTGATATATCTATGGGTGCCTTCGATGTCATAATATGAGGGGCAATTTTTGTTAACCCTACTCCTTTATGAAGAACAGTAGTCGCATCTTGCTTCACCGCGCCATGCTCAATGGTAGCTATGTATATCTGTTGATGTTTTAATCGATTAATCCATTGAAGATGAGCAAGTCCATTTTGAACAAATACCAGAGTTGTAGATAGTGGCAGCGATTGTAATTCCTCTTCTATGTTAGTTAATTGATGATATTTAACCGCAACTATCCATAGAGCCTCTGTTGGTGCTTGTCCAAAATCCGCAAAAGCCTGGACTTGCCTATTTACTTTCTCGCTATTTGGTTGAATTAGCGTAATACCTTGTAATCTAAGCTTCTCAGCCTGCACGGTCGATCGTGTTATGTATGTAATTTCATGATTTCTCTCACTTAAATATGAGCCAATGAGTAAACCAATGGCACCCGCTCCAACAATGACCACTTTCAATGCATAATCAACTCCTACTAATTGTTTAATATATTTTTCATTCAAACAATATCCACTCAGAATAAACTGATATTTTCTATCATAAGTCTAAACTTCAAAAAAAAGAAGACCTATTTACATAGGCCTTCTTTTACATAGTAAGCTCCTACTCTAGCTCTTACCTGTTTATACTGGATAAACAGGATGTTTACGAGGCGGTTGAGGAATATGTTTCGTACTATAGGCTTGGAAACGCATCGCAAGAACTTCACGTAAATTACTTGGTGCAACAATCTCATCAATAATCAATTCAGATGCTAATTTATAAATATCAATTTCTTCTTTATATTCTTGATGTTTTTGTTGAACAAATTTCACGCGTTCTTTCGGATCTTCGATTGCCTCTATTTTGTTCGAAAACACAGCATTTACTGCTGCTTCTGGACCCATTACTGCAATTTGAGCAGTAGGTAAAGCGATACAAACATCTGGTTCAAATGCTGGACCAGCCATTGCGTATAACCCTGCCCCGTAAGCTTTTCTTACGATGACTGAAATTTTTGGCACTGTTGCAGAACTCATGGCCATAATTAATTTAGCGCCATGTCGAATAATTCCAGCACGCTCAACTTTTGTTCCAATCATAAATCCAGGAACATCTGCTAAGAATAACAAAGGAATGCCAAATGCATCACATAAATTAATGAATTTCGCAGCTTTGTCAGCAGAATCTCCAAATAATACGCCACCTTTAGCTTTCGGTTGGTTCGCAATAATCCCGACAGCTCGTCCTTCAATTCGCGCAAGGCAAGTAATAATTTCCGGAGCAAATAATTTCTTCACATCAAAGAGTGAGCCTTCGTCAATTAATTGATCGATGGCTTCATACATATCAAATGGTGCATTTTGATTTTCTGGAATAATCGCTTCAAGTGTGCGACCTTCTTTATTAGCTTTTGGTTCTACCATTTTCGGCTTCTCAGTAAAGTTTGCTGGGAAGTAAGCCAAATAACGACGAGCTTCAGAAATAGCTTGTTGTTCACTAGTTACTAATACATCGCCACAACCACTAACGGAACAGTGCATGCGAGCTCCGCCCATTTCTTCTAATGTAACTTTTTCACCGATTACTTTTTCTGCCATACGCGGTGATCCTAAGTACATAGAAGCATTGCCTTCAACCATAATGACGATATCACAAAATGCAGGAATGTAAGCTCCTCCAGCTGCAGATGGTCCGAATAGTAAACAGATTTGCGGAACAAATCCTGACATTCGTACTTGGTTATGGAATATTTTACCTGCTCCGCGTCGGTTTGGGAACATATCTAATTGATCCGTAATACGTGCTCCAGCTGAATCGACAAGATAAAGCATTGGCACTCGTGTTTTCTCTGCTATCTCTTGAATACGAATGATTTTTTCAACAGTACGAGATCCCCATGACCCTGCTTTAACTGTTGAATCATTTGCCATTACACATATTTGTTGTCCACCGACTTTGCCGGTTGCTGTTACGACACCATCCGCCGGAAGATCTCCCGCTTCACAGTTTGCAAAACGACCATCTTCTAAATACTCACCATTATCAAAAAGTAACGCTAAACGATCACGGACAAATAATTTATTTTGTTCGACCATTTTTTCATGATATTTCGAGTGACCACCTGCGAAAATAGTCGTTAGCTTTTCTTCTAAGCGTTCATTGTATGTTGTTTTCTGCGTCAATTATATTGCCCCCTTTGTTTCAATCTCACATACCCCGAGTGAGTTTTATTCGAATGTTACAAGTACGTCGCCTTCATTTACGAAGTCGCCTATTTGAGCATTAACTTTCACAATTTTACCTGCTGTTTCTGCTTCAACCGGAATTTCCATTTTCATTGATTCTAAAATCATGACAGTTTGTCCTACCGTTACTTCTTCACCTTCTTGAACGATGATATTAAATACTGTTCCTGCCATTGTAGATTGGACTTGTTTCATTTTATTTCCTCCTTTTGTTGTTCGAGCCATTGCGGCAATACCGCAGTAGTATAAGTTCCATCTTGGAATGCTTTTGCTCCTAAAAATTCTTGGAACAAATGTACATTTGTTTTAATACCTTCAATCGTAACAGATGAAAAGAATTTTTGTGCTTTAATAATCGCTTCATCTCGTGTTTCAGATTGAATAATTACTTTTGCAATCATTGGGTCATAGAAAGGCGTTACTGTATTTCCTTCTTCATAACCTGCATCAATTCGGATGTCTTCTGTTGATCCCCATTGAAGTTTTTTAATATTTCCTGGAGAAGGGAAGAACGTTTTTGGATCTTCAGCATAAATTCGAAACTCAATTGCGTGTCCTTTTGACTGTATATCTGCTTGATTAATCACCGGAAGAAGCTCGCCCTTAGCGACTTTTAATTGCCACTCTACTAAGTCAAAACCTGTTACTGCCTCCGTCACTGGGTGCTCAACTTGAAGTCTTGTATTCATTTCTAAGAAATAGAATTGATTATCTTCATCCACAATAAATTCAACAGTCCCTGCATTACGATAATTTACTGCTTTAGCAGCATCAACTGCCGCTTGTAATAATCGTTCGAGAGCAGGTTTCGGGAAATTCGGTGAAGGAGACTCTTCAATCACTTTTTGGTTACGACGTTGAACTGAACAGTTTCGTTCAAACAAATGCACAGTATTACCGTGTGTGTCACCGAAAATTTGAACTTCAATGTGACGTCCGCCAGAAATATACTTTTCTAAAAAGACGACATCGTCTCCGAAGTAAGCCTTTGCACGTGTTTTCACGGAAACAAAGTTCTGACTGAGCGCTTGTTCATTATCACAGCGAATCATACCGATTCCACCGCCACCACTGCTTGCTTTAAGCATGATTGGGTAACCTATAAGTTTAGCTTCTTGGATGGCCTCTTCAAGCGTTTCTATACCATCATCAGTACCTGGCACTACCGGCACACCTGCTGCTTTCATCGTTTGACGAGAACCAATCTTATCGCCCATAGTATCTATTGTTTGTGGATCTGGACCGATAAAAATCATGCCCGCTTCTTCAATCTTACGCGCAAAACTTGAATTCTCTGACAGTAGACCATAACCCGGATGAATAGCGTCAACCCCTTCACGCTTAGCTAATGCTAAAATATCATCCACTTTTAAATACGATTGTTGCACTTGGCTTGGACCAATTAAAAATGCTGAGTCTGCTTCTTTTACATAAGGTAAATCAGCATCTGCTTCAGCATAAATTGCTACTGTTTCAATATTTAACTTTTTACATGTTTTGATAATACGTCGTGCAATTTCTCCCCTGTTTGCAATTAACACTTTTTGCATTAGTTGTCCCCCTAAGTTATTCGAACATTAAGTTCCATCTACCTTAGTCTATACGAAAAATGAAAACTATTTCAAGTTTTATTAAAGAAATATTCAAACTAGACAAAAAAATAAGCTGTTTCTTTAAAGATTTAATCTTTAAAGAGACAGCTTTATGAAAATACATTAGTTTTTTTGATGTACAAAGGGACTTTCTAAACATACTCGCTGAATTTGTTGCACATATGTTTTCAACTGAGCATGTTCTTTTTGTAGTCTATTATGCGCTTCTAATAATTCATCATAACTAGACATCGCTTGCTTTAAATGTGTATGCATTGGATGTTGATATTTTTGTTTCGCATTATTTAAGTCTTGTCCATACGTATGTCTTAATGTTTTATTCCATCTAAATCCACAAGCCTGTTTTGTTCTTGAAAGTTTTTCAGCAGCTACTTCAAATGCATAAATTTGTGTGCCACCATTTTTCACTATTTCCAAAACAGTAGTTACTAATTTTTGGTCATCATCAGGAGTCCATTGATCTTTTCTTTTCACTTCATTCATATCATCTTCACCTCGCGTTTTTTCTACTATATGACGCAAGGAAAAAAAATAGAAGTCGGTGAACAATCTATTCAAGTTATTTTCGTTTCTTTAAGAACTTTTGAACAGCCTCATGATGCTCATCAGCTGCCCATAGCTTTGAACAAGTTTTGACTTCTTCTTTTATTTGCTCTAGTAGCTTTTGCTCAGTCCATTTACGTATTAACATCTGTTTATAGGCTCGGTGAACAGATGCTTCTACTTGTTTCATCTCATGCACAAACGTTTCTAACGCTTGTTCTTTGTTACCGTCGTATAGTTGCGTTGCCCAGCCATTATCTAAAAGGCTATGCGCAAGTAAAGGTTTCGCTTCACATAACATTTGCATAGCTATATCTTGCCTAGCTAATTTTTCAAATAAATATGTTCCACCACCCCAACCACTAGTAATAGCAAGGGACCCTTGAATAAATCCAGCTTTTGCGTGTGAAGATACTAATCGGAAGTCACATGCTGTGGCAATTTCACAGCCACCTCCGACCGCATGTCCATTGACAAGTGCAATGACAGGCACAGGAAGGGTTGCGATATTATATAGGGCAGTCGCCATTCGGTTAAGCATGGGAAAAGCATCTTCCTCTGTTTGGAGTCCGTGAAAGATAGACAAATCTCCTCCAGAACAAAACGCTTCATTACCTTCGCCTGTAATGACGACAAATTGTATAGTTGAATCATTATGTACAGATGTAACTAGACTCTCAAATCCAGCAATGACTTCGTGATTTATTGCATTACGAACTTTAGGTCGGTTTATGGTGAAACGTAAAATATTTTCCTCACGATTTATGGTGAATGTCATGTGCAGTAGCCTCCTAGTAAATAGAGAAAAAGACTACCAGAGAGCCATGGTCTCTCTGGTAGTCTTTATATTGAACAAATACTGAATTATTTGCTCATTACTTCTTTCCCTTTGTAATATCCGCATGATTTACAAATATGGTGAGCCAATTTTGATTCATTACAGTTTGGACAAGCTACCATACCAGGTAGGGATAATTTGAAATGCGTACGACGCTTTCGTTTAACTGCTTTAGAAGTCTTTCTAAACGGTACAGCCATTGTGGCACCTCCTTACAGATCGTTATTCGTCTGTTTGATCAAAATACTTAGCTAAATCAGCAAGTCTAGGATCCGATTTTTTAGGTTCATTTTCTTCTTTCACAGACAATTCCTCTTCTGTTAAGTACGACCAGTTTTTGCCGCCAGCAATCGGTAGATGGTTAGCATCTTCCTTAAACACTTGAAAAGGAATTTCGACTAGAATTAATTCTTCAAGTACAGGGTCGACATTTACAACATCACCTTCTACATAATGAATTTCTCCATCGTCTACCTTATGTTTTTCTGACCAACTAAAAAGCTCATCGGTTTGAATATCAAACGGATACTCAACATCTTCCCATGTTCGAGAACATGGTAAAGTTAGGATGCCTGTCAGTTGAAAATGACAAGTCATTTGCTCTGCACCGAATGTGCAGTGCCCTTTTACATGAACGGGTGATATTTTCCGGATGTCCGGGTTACGTGTCATAACATCATCCAATAGAATCGTTTCATCAATTGGCATCCCGTTATGGCGATATTTAGATAGTTGATGAATTGCCCATTTCATTCGTTTATCACCTCAAGACAACAAAGTTGATTATATAATGCAGGAAATTAGATGTCAAGATAATTTCTTGTCACTCCAATTTTTGACCCGTATAATCAATAGTAATGATAGGGGGTCAACAACTTGAAAGCAACCGGTATAATCGTTGAACATAATCCATTTCATAACGGACATTTATATCATATCAAAGAATCAAGAAAAAAAACAGCGGCAGATATTATTATTGCGGTTATGAGCGGAAACTTTTTACAACGAGGAGAACCAGCACTTGTAAACAAGTGGACACGAACTGAAATGGCCTTAAAGGCTGGTGTTGATATCGTGATCGAACTCCCTTATGTATTTGCAACCGCACAAGCTAGCGACTTTGCACGTGGTTCAATTGATTTATTAGAAGCTATTGGGTGTGATGATTTTTGTTTTGGTAGTGAAGAAGGTTCTATAGAACCCTTTGCTCGCTCATATGAAGTAATTACTACACATCAAGAGGATTACCAAAAATTGATCAAACAATACATGAAGCTTGGTTTAAGTTATCCAAAAGCGTTAAATGAGGCTTACACTGAGATAACAAGCAACTCAGAAATAAATTTTGTGGACTTATCAAAACCAAACAATATTCTTGGCTATCATTATTTAGAAGCAGCGTATCAAATAAATGCGCGTATTAAACCTGTTACCATCCAACGCGTTGTAGCTAATTACCATGATGACGTAGAACACAGTCAATCAATTGCAAGCGCTACAGGCATACGTAAGGCTATTTTCGATGATGGATCAATCGAAGCATTGGCAAACTTTATGCCACAAACATCTCTTGAACATTTATTAAACTGGAAAGATTCGATTGGTGTATTTGGTAGCTGGCAACAGTTTTGGCCCTTACTCCGATTTACGATTATTCGTTCTTCTGTAAAAGAACTTGCCACATACGCAGAAGTGACAGAAGGAATAGAGCATTTAATTTACGAAGCAGCAAAGAAATGTGAGACATTTGAAGAATTTATGGCATGTGTGAAATCTAAAAGATACACCTGGACACGTATTCAGCGGATGCTCACACATATTTATACAGGTTTTACGTGGGAAGCTTTAAATTCACATAAAAATCCGAAATATATTCGAGTGCTTGGCATGACACACAATGGACAGAAATACCTTAATCATAAGAAAAAAAATCTTTCATTGCCTCTCGTTAGTCGAGTAGCCGCAATAAAAGACTCTTTATTAGATTTAGATATTCATGCATCTGATTTATATCATTTGGGACTACAATCAAATAAAATTAAGCAGCCCACTGGATTTGATTATCGAAATCCACCCATTATCATCTAAAATTATTTTTTCGGCTCAAGTTTTTCTATAAATTCAAGTGCATCATCTACTGTTTTGACAGGCACGATTTTCATCTTCGTGCCTATTTTTTCAGCCATTTCTTTAGCTTCTAAGTAATTAGAACGCAAAGAAGGATTTTTTTTCAAAACTTCCTCCGGTAACACATCGTCTGGTGCAAAGAAAACCTCTACATCCGCTTTATCAGCAGTAATTACTTTTAAATCAATCCCACCTATACGACCAACTTCACCAGTATCTTTCATTGTGCCTGTTCCAGCCATAGAATAGCCTTTTGTTAAATCTTCATCCATTAACTGATTTAAGATTTCTAGTGTAAACATTAAGCCAGCTGAAGGACCACCAATTTCCTCTGATTTAATCTTCACTGTTGGAGAAGTAGTAATATCTTTATCTTCACTAAATGAAATACCAAGACCTGCTCTACTTTCATCAGACGGGATTGGTTTTAATTCAATTTCGATTGTCTCCAATTTTTCATCACGCTTTATTTTTAAAGTGATGATCTCCCCTACTTTTTTATCTTTCAAATAGTCAATTAAACTTTGTTGGTCACTACTTTCAATACCATCAATTTGCATGATTCTGTCTCCAGCTTTAAGTAAACCGTCGGCCGCTCCATTTGGTAATACATTTAATATAAATATACCTTTAGTAGTTATTTCATATGGTTTTCCTGCTTTTTTAAATGCAATTTGTATCGCATTAAACTGTGATTGTGACATGAGATGCAATTGACGAACCGTATATTCTTCATCATCTTCATCAGGATTTCTCACATGATTTGATTGCAATATTTTTTGTTCATCAGACACTTTAGCCCACGCATATGTAAATGGTGTAGCTTTTGCTAAACCTATGGTCATTAAACTCATAGATCCTTCATCATCTTGGTCCCCATCTTGCACAGTTACTAACGGTTTTAGAGGATAAGCTCCTCCAGGTTTTGTGATGTAAGCATCAACAGGATAAAAAGTAGCGCTTACTAGAAAAATACAAATCAAGAAAAAACTAATCGTACTTTTCTTTGGCATGTTTACTCACCTCCATGATGACAAGCATTCTTTATGCATATATATAGTTTAGCACTTTAACTTTACTTCTGACAAAACGGTTGAAACGGGGTATTCTCACATGCTACATAAAACCAATCTATTCATTTGTTGGTTTCTAATGATATTGTTTATCTTTATGCCTGAAATTACTCATCAAGGTGCACAACTAGGAATTGAAGTTTTTTTAAAGCGTCTGTTACCTTATTTATTACCATATTTAGTCGTCTCTCAATGGTTGTTGTATGAACTTTACAAAAAAAATAAATGGCAATCTCATGTGGGCAATAGTATCAAAATATATACAATTGGTGCTTTTGGTGGTTTTCCGACAGGTGCAGCCACTATCTCAACACTTGCACAATCAAGCATGATTAGTAAACGTCACGCTAGTCACTTACTTGGCATTTGTCATGCACCTAGCCCAATGTTTGTTGTAGGCGTTGTTGGTAGCCAATTTCTTTTATCCGTCAATACAGGTATCTTAATATTGATAATTCTACATAGTATCAATCTCATTTTTTTAGTATTTCTTCATGTGTTTATTCCCATGCCTACTCTTCCAAAAAATGACCAAGTGGCAAAGTCTGTTTCTTCTCCACTAAGTGAAGGCATCCATCAAGCTTCTTCTATTTTACTCTTAGTAGCAACTACAGTTGTGTTCTTCACAACCATTAGTACGGTCATCAGAGAAAGTATGACATTTATTTTTGATGAAATACCTAATCAAGTAACCGTTATCATTTATTCTTTTTTTGAAATGACAGCTGGGCTAGAAATAGCTCACCAGTTGTTTCAGATGGAGGCACTTTTTCCTCTTTTAGCTGTCTCCATTCTTTCCTTTAACGGCTTGAGTATACATATGCAAATTTTTGTATTGGCAAAATCAGCTCAACTGTCGTTAAGACCATATGTTATGTATCGTTTATTCCATTTTCTTTTATTTGTAGGAAGTTGTTTTCTTTTCCTTTAAATAAAATCAAGGAGCTTGCTTTTTATTTAAAACCAAATTTCATTTTCAATGCTGCTTCCACTTGTTTAGGTACTAATTCAGAAATATTCCCACCATATTTGGCAACTTCTTTTACAATGCTTGAACTTAGGAATGAATATTGATTATTTGTCATGATAAAAAACGTTTCAATTTTTTCATTAAGAACTCTGTTCATTGACGTGATTTGCATTTCGTACTCAAAATCTGAGACAGCTCGTAAACCTCTGACAATGGCATGTGCATTGACATTTTTAGCGTATTCTACAAGTAAACCAGAAAAAGAATCAACATGAACATTGGGTAAAGAAGCTGTCACTTCACTAATCAAAGCCATTCTTTCTTCAACCGTAAATAGTGATTTTTTAGATGAATTATTTAATACGACCACATGAATCTCATCAAAAACAGATGCACCTCGCTTAATAATATCTAAATGACCAAATGTTATGGGGTCAAAACTTCCTGGAACCACTGCAATCTTAGACATTTCTTTCTCCTTCTTCCTGTCGATAAATCGAAATAATTGTGCTACCATATATTTCTTTTCTAGTCAGAGTAAACGATCCGTAATGACTTTTAAGGTCCACTCCTTTTTCATGTTCACATAAAATGATGGCATCTTCCGTCAATAAGTTTTTATCAACGAACTGTTCAATTAATTCATAATAGCCTACTTTTTGATAAGGTGGATCCAAAAAAAGTAAGTCTATACGAGCTTGTCTTTTCTCTAAAGCTTTGATTGCACGAGTCGCATCTGCTTTATACACTTCCGCTTGATCTTCTAATTTACACTTTTTTAAATTTTCATAAATTACGGGTATGGCATGTGGGTCCTTTTCAATAAATATACATGTGTCTATACCACGACTGAGCGATTCAATGCCAAGTCCCCCGCTCCCCGCAAATAAATCGACAGCAAGTCCACCATCAAAATAGGGTCCAATCATATTAAAAATCGATTCTTTCACTTTATCAGTTGTTGGTCTGGTGCCTGTTCCTGGCACTGCTTTCAAAGGAAGCCCTTTGCGTGTTCCAGATATTACTCTCATGTAGTTCCTCCTTGTCCGATTCACCGGTATTCATATAGGCATACCTATTTTTTTTCGTATGCTTCATAGCTAATGCCGTGATAAGATGACTGTATGGAAAGGATGTGTCATTCTCTTATGATTCAACGCTTTATTGAACTCGGAGAAGGTTATAGCGATATTTATGAATGGATGGAATTACTTGAAACAAATGAAGGTCGTTTTCACAATGTATGTATTTTCACATCAGTTTTAAAGGACGTCAAAAAATTAAGTGTTGCCCTTATTTTAAAGCCAGCAAGTGAAAGCAAATTTATGCCTATTTACTTCTGTCGAGAAGGTATTGAATATTCACTTGAAAAAACGAGCAAACGAATCCAATTAGTCGAAAAGACGATGAAGGAAAAAAATTACTCCCCACACCGTCTAGAAGTTAAACATTCATCCTATTTTGCAGAACCAGCTTTGTATCATCAGTATTTAACAGGGGTACTGAGATTGCATCATATATTGCCACCTCTAAGCTAACTTATAAGCCAGTTTTGTAATCATATTCTTTCGCTTTATCTGGTTTAGAATTTTCATATTCAGTTTTCACAAAAGGACGGTAAGATGGGCTGACTTCTTTAACAAACGGAAGTTTCTGTAACTTCGTTGAAATTGTTTCAATTTGATCGAGGTCGCAATACATTACAACATACTTTAGTTTTCGAGAAATATATTGAACATGGCCATATTTTCTCAGCGATTTCGCTTGTTTTAAATGATGCACATATACAATTAGTCCTTGTCGGTCATTCATGCGAGTTCCCTCTTTTCTTACTTAGAAGAATACCATATGAAGGAAAATGTTCGCAACTGCTTGAAGCCTGCCAATTTATTTAATGGGATAAAAACGGTTGAAATCCTTATTCATCTGTTGATAAGAATAAGGAGAAAGGCTTCAAAAAAGATTTATTTGAAATTTGGAATACATGAGGTTTTCATTATTTTATTTCTTAGATAAAATTTGTAGGTATGTGAATGCTGGTAAACGGGGCAAAGTTGGAAAGCGTATTACGAAACTCGTTACCGGAAGGCAAACACAAAACACATTTAATAAATTATTTCGATTAAGATTTTACTTACATGCTATTTACATAGAGGTTCCTAAAACCCCTCTTTGTTGATCTAGCTAAAACTACCCAATTCTTTCTTTGGTGAATTCTAGCTAAGTGGCATATACCACTTTCTAATTGCTATAATTTCCTTTATAATAACAAAAGCAATATTTGCATGAGGAGGAATTATGTATGGGAAAGAAGACAAAAGTAGCAATTGCAATAGCAGCAGCTGGTGCCGCTGCTTGGGCAGGCTCTAAAGCTATCTCAAAACCTCAAAAACGACAAGATAAAGTATCACTGCAGTATGAACATCCAATTATTTTAGCTCATCGTGGTGGCTCTCTAATAGCCCCTGAAAACTCAATGGTCGCTTTCAAAAAATCAGCGGAACTTGGTGTCCACGGATTTGAAATTGACATTAGACTAACAAAAAATGAAGAAATCATAGTTTTTCATGACGAATATGTAGATCGTACAACTGACGGTTCTGGACGTGTTGCTGATCTGACACTTTCTGAACTAAAGGCTTTTGATCTTGGTTATCAGTTTGTTAATGACCATCAAGAATTTGAGTATCGCGGTCAAGGTGAAACAGTCATTACGCTAAGAGAATTGTTTGAAGAGTTTCCACAAATGTTAATTAATATTGATATGAAGGATTCTCCTGAAACATATGAAGGTAGTTTAATTCCTTCAAAATTATGGCGATTAATTGAAGAACTTAACGTTCAAAACCGTATTGTCGTCACAAGTTTCTATGACGAACAAATCGACAGATTCAATTTATATGCACAAAATTCTGTAGCTTTAGGTGCTGGCGTAAAAGAAGTTCGTAAAGCATATTCTGCGTTTACAAGTCAATTTGGACATTTATATCATCCTCGTGCAGACGTAGTTCAAATTCCAGTAAAATCTGGTGTTTTCCCTTTAGATAGTGAAGGATTTATTAACTTCTTAACCAACTTAAATGTATCTGTTCATTACTGGACCATTAATGATTCTCAAACAATAGAAAGACTATTACAATTAGGTGCAAAGGGAATTATTACAGACCGACCCGATTTAGCATTGTCATTGCTCCCTGACAATTTTGCATAAGAAAAAGGATGTGCGAGTAATAAGCACATCCTTTTTCTTATGACATTCAATCCTTTAAAACGGTCTAGACCCGAAGCTTTTATAATTAAGCTGAACAGCCGCAAGAACCACCAGTTCCACAACTTCCTGTGCTACAAGATGATGCAGTTGTAAAGAACGGATTGCTTACTGGGACCTCGACTGATTCAGATACGGTTTTACCTATTAGTAAGCTGACTCCATCTAACAAATCTTGTAATTCGTTTTCAGCTAATTTTAAAGTGGCAACGCGTTCATTCATATCGAGTGCGCGTTTTTGTACACGAATAGACTTCATCACTTGTTGATAGTCAGGATGATACCTTCCGAAGCGTTGAACTTCTTCATACTGTTCTTTTAAACGTGTAAAAGAAGCAATTTGTATTTTTAATAAGTCATCTGTATAGACTTCAAAATAAGCTTCTTTAAAGCGTTCAGCCTGTTCGGAGGATAAAATCATCTGAGTTAAACTATCTCCTTCATCCATGATGTTTGCCCATTCTAATGTCATCATCATCGGACATTCCCCCAATCTATTCTTATCATAACAGATTGACTGACGAAATTAAATCAACTGAATTTGCTAAAATTTAGGAACATTGAAATGAAAGAACAGCTATACACGCAATTTCAAAATATTATCGAGCAGTCCACAAACGAAGATTTATCCATAATTATTAATTGGATGGATGGTTAAAAAAAGAAACAATCTGGGGAACTATCCACCTATTTAGAAACTGGTTTACATATGGAATAAATGTTGACTGACGATTCCTGCATGGTTACAATCCAATGCAAACCATTCACTTCTGAAAGAATTTACAGTTGTTACGACGAACTTATCCATACATTATTTAGCAACAGCTACGACAAAAGGTCATTTACATCATGCTGCCTTTTCTCATAAAGGCCGAAAAACGATATATATAGTTCCTGATGATCAAAAAAAGCATTGCCAATTGTACAACTTCATTTTTCGCTATTCCCATTTAGTAGAAAATGAAGATAAAATTGTCCGAACGGTTAATTCATCAGAAAAAGGAACTATATGCTTACCAATGTGTTGTGTCGCCTCATGCCCCTTCCCAGCAATGCATAGTAAGTCTCCAGGCTGACATGAGCGCAGTGCCTGTTCAATTGCAGTTGCTCGATCAATTTCTATATGGATTCTATTAGATGGCGGTAAATCTTTAATGATTTGCTGACAGATTTTTAAGGGATCTTCTGAACGAGGATTATCCGATGTAACCCATAAGTTCTGCGCGTAAAGTGCTGCAATTTCACCCATTTCACTACGTTTAGATTGATCACGTTCGCCTCCACACCCAAATACAACAAGTAGTCTCCCTTGTGTTATTTGCGCTGCAGATGAAAGAAAGTAATTCAAAGCTTCGGGCGTATGTGCATAATCAATGACGACTTTAAACGGCTGATTGATGATAAATTGAAATCTACCTAAAGGTAATGTTAATTGTGGAAGAAAAGGAATAATCGAGGTCATTGGAATACCCATTTGCCTAACAGTCGCAATGGCTGCTGCAATATTTAATATATTGTAAATTCCCGTAAACTCCACTTCAAAGGAAACTTCTTTTCCTTCATCATTGACCTTCAAGTTCATCGATAACGGTTTTAATTCTTCTAACGATATATGCTGCTTTCCAAACCATTTAAGTTCCTTATTACTTTTTTTTCCAATTTCATACCAAAATGGATCGTCTTCGTTTATAACTATTTTATTTGCTAAATGCATTAATCTGCATTTGGCATTTCTGTAAGCATTTACTCCGTTGTGATCTTCTATATGATCATGACCAATATTTAGAAAAACACCTTGTTTAATTGAACAATGGTCCAATCTATGTTGCTCTAACCCCATTGAAGACGCTTCAATAATCACGTGAGTTATGTTCATTTTTAAAAGTCTCATAAAAGTCTCATGTAGATAAGGTGCAGGCCATGTCGTTAATCTCGGGAATTCTTCTTCTATTTTTTTACCATCAATAGAAAGTCCGAGAGTCCCTATCACAGCAGTTTTATATCCAAGAAATGTGAGTATTTGACCAATTAGATGACTTACAGTTGTCTTTCCGTTCGTTCCAGTAACTGCTACAACGTGTAATCTTTCTGAGGGATTGCCATGAATGCGAGAGCTCGCATGTGAAAGAAAACTCCTTGTATTTGGCACAATTCCAAAAGCAACATTTTGGCTTCCCCGATCATCTTCCCTCTCTTCCGATATGATACAAACAGCACCATTTCTTATAGCTTCGTCTATATAGCTAGCACCATTGGCATGTCTTCCTTTAATCACAACAAAAACATCACCTGGTTTCACGTCTCTCGAATCATCTTTGACGCCGTTTATCCATTCGTTAATTGACCCATGTAACCACGTACACGGCCAGTCTTTTAATAACTCAGCAATGACAAATGCCATTGTAACCCTCCTACACAAAATTAAATTGACGGAATACATTACAGTCAAGGTAAGTTCATCGTATGTAAGAATACGGGAAAGTGACACTCATGAAAATAAGGAGAGGGTTAAATGATTGTCCAGAAATTTGGAGGCATTGCAATGAGAGATGCTGCATCGCGTGAAAAATGTATTCAACACATAAAAGAAGGTTTATCAAAATACAAAACCGTTATAGTGGTCGTATCGGCAATGGGACGCCTTGGAGACCCTTATTCAACCGATACGTTAATTCAAATATCAGACGCATTTCAAACAGCACCTGAAGCTAAGGATGTTGCAGCAATATGTGGAGAGTTACTGTCTTCATCCGTATTATTTGCAGAGTGTTTAAAACAGCAAATCCCTTGTCAATTAGCATATGGATTACAAGTAGGAATCTATACAGATGACAGATTCGGAGATGCTTCAATTATTAAAACAACCAATGAAGGCATTGAAGAATTACTTCAAAACGTTCCTTGTGTCATTGTTCCTGGATTCCAAGGGATTACGACAGATCACCGTTTTACGACACTTGGACGTGGAGGTAGTGATTTAACTGCAATCGTGTTAGCCTCTATGTTGAAAGCTAAGGCAGTCGAATTTTATAAAGATGTACCAGGAGTTATGTCGAGTGACCCTAAAAGTTCAACAAAGGTTCAAAAATTGTCACAAGTCTCATATATAAAGCTTCAAAATTTATGTGAGACGGCCAAACATCCAATCCTACAAAAAAAGGCAGTGGAGATGGCCGCTAAACACCACATTCCACTGCATATACGTCCTTTTGGTTCCTCTGAAGAAGGAACCTGGATAGATTCCACCATTTACTGATTTTCCTGATCATTAATCTGTCGCTTTAAAAAGTTTTGGGTATAGTACTTGCCAAATGTCCCAACACCTAAATGAGTAAAATCTTCTTTAAGTAAGACTTTTCGATGTTCTATTGAATTGAACAAACTATGCACAACCTCAGCTGAATCATAATAATTTGAGGCACTATTTTCAGCTGCACTGTCATATGAAATTTGCGCATCATCCAATCGATTTTCTAAATTCCCAGAAGCAGAAGACTGGTTTGAAAAATAGTTTTGCATCGCCATATCTTCACTATGTTCCCTTGCAACTAAGCTTAGAGCCTGGTCTTCTTCCAAAGTAGGAATAGAATGCCTTGAGCGATATACATTTGTCAACTCAAATATTTGACGTTCATTTGATTCATCAATTAATTTCTGCATGGCTGTTGAAGGAACCGCCGGAGCTAGCGAATCTCCTTTATAGGTCATTTCATATGGTTGATGAAGTACTAAAGTCCTTGGATCAGTAAATCGAATCGCTTCTACTTCTTCATCCACATTGTCCACATAAATTTGTGCAAATAATCCATCAAATTTCACTAATAATCGATTCCTATTATCTAATTCATTGATTGAGAATATATAAACATTTGAATCAATTTGTACAGAGATTTCCGATTCAATAATGGTAAAGCGATATAATTCATCAATCGTTTGTCCAACTTGGTAAGGTGAAGCATCCAGATTTTCTCCAGCAATGTACACTTGATTTATAATACCTTTGGATATACCTACCAACATAAAAGTAGTGAGTGAATTGTTGTAGACCCACCAATCATAGCCAAAAGCGGAAGGCTCAATTCTATTGGGTTCACCAAAAGTATCTATCAGCTTATTTGTTTTTTGACCTACAAATGTAGAAAGTCCCTTATCTGGTCGGGAAATCGTATCTGTTCCTGAAAGAGGAAACAATTTTTCTTGTGGCAATGCTTGACCTGTCGAACCCGGCGCTTCTAGTAATTCATTTTCTTGGATAGTTTGATCCGAATAAAACATGACAGTTAAGATAATTGCTAATATAATTAAGGTTCGAACCAATACCTTCAATAAGGACAGCTCCTAACTAAGAAATTGATAAGTATATTATATCAGTTTAAAACACTTTGACACAATGTTGCCATTGCAACAACCGAGAAATTACACTATTATTAAATGGAGTTCGTGACATAAGGTAAGCATGTAAAAGGAGGACGATTGTATGTATTTTGAAAACACAGGTATTGAGAATACAGCAGCAGATTTAGAATTATTAGATGAAATCATGTTAAACCATGGTCTTGTACGTGAAGGACAATGGGATTATGAACGTGTTACATATGACAAGAAATTTGAAATTAAAGAAGGTACATTCTACTTACGTATTTTCGGCTTCACAAAAAATGGAGATGTTGGTGCTCACGATGCGATCATCACATTGATGAAACCAGTTGTTGGTAAACACTACTACCCACACGGGGTTGAGTATGGTGATCAAGAAGTCTTTCCGTCACATCTAGTAAAATCATGTCAACAAACATTAATAGCTGTTAAACAAGACATAAAAGCATTTGAAATCCGCTTATAATAAGACGCTGAAGAATATTCTTTCTTCAGCGTTTTTTCTTTGTCTGTTCAAATGGTTAGATGTTGTTTATACTTAAATTATATGGACAAATGAGGTGTTGCGAATGCCAAAATGGATTACTAAGAAATTTTTGATTATTGCTTTAATGATTTTATTACTAATTGTCTTCATTACGTTTGTACTCCCTCTTGCAATACCAATTCTGTTAGCGTTATTGACAGCATTCCTACTTGAGCCTGTAGTAAAATGGAGCAAAGAAAAACTTAAATGGAACCGAAAACCAGCAGTCATTACAGTATTCATTTTATTTTTGGTCATTATTACTGCTATTTTATATTTAATTATCACACAATTAATTGGTCAAATTATTCAATTCACTAAATTTGCACCTGATTACTTTAACACATTGACACTTGCTTGGATGAATGTTCAAAGTAAATTATTTAGTTTTACACAAGGAATGCCAATTGAAGTTGTTTCTTCGATCAACAAAGAATTAGATCAATTTTTAAAACTTATGCAAGAAGCAATTTTAGCTTTTGTTAGCTATGAAAGCATCACCAATTTATTAACAGGTATTCCAAATTTCTTAGTCAGTTTCATTGTATACATAATCACATTGTTTTTATTTATGTTAGATTTAACAGATTTAAAGAAAATGGTATTTCGTCATTTAACACCCGCAACTGCTGAAAAAGTTCGTTTTATGACTTCTCGATTAAATTCTGTCGTATTTGGTTTAATAAAGGCACAGTTCCTCGCTAGTTTATTTATATTAGTGGCTAGTTTTATTGGTTTGTTATTTATTGCACCTAAATATGCCATCGTGATGTCTCTAGTTATTTGGATAATCGATATTATTCCTATATTAGGTTCAATTGCAATAGTTGGACCATGGGCATTGTATCAATTTGCTACTGGAGACATTGCGCTTGGAACAAAATTAGCAATTTTAAGCCTAGTGTTGCTAGTCATTCGAAGAGCAGTTGAACCAAAATTAATGGGCTCTCAAATTGGTTTGTCACCTCTTGCCACACTAATTGCTATGTTTATTGGATTACAACTCTTTGGCTTTCTAGGTATTTTAATAGGACCATTTATCGTCATTATTTTCACAACAGCTAAAGAAGCAGGCATAATAAAAACGGAATTTAAATTATAAAAAAGTACCAACCTCTAATTATTATTAGAAGGCTGGTACTTTTTTTAAAATCCTAAAATAGCTTTAAAAACAGAAGTTGTTTCTCCACCATGGTATATAACATAGAGAAGTAAATAAACTGCTACTCCTGTAATGGCTGTAAAAAACCAAATAATACTCGTTATTGGTCCAAGCTTGCGATGTCTCGTTAAATTATTTTTATATCCAGCCCAGATTGTGAATAGACCAAAAACCGCACCTGTTGTAGCAAGTATTATGTGAAATACTAAGAATATTGTGTAGTAAATTTTATATTCTTCAGGGCCACCAAATGCCGTATTTCCAACGAACACCGTTCTTGACGCGTAGATAATGAAGAATGATAGTGCGGCAATAGCTGCGGCAAACATTACTTTTTTATGGGCTTCAATTTTCCGTTGAATAATCAACGTCCAACCTATAGCCACAAGAATTGCACTTAACACAATAAAGAAGGTACTAATTGTCGGTAATAAAGGTAAACTCATTTAATTTTCTCCTAACACTCACTAAAGTATGAAAGCTAATTATTTGTTTGCTGCAAAAGCTTGTCTATCTAACAACGCTTGATTAGTAATCTCTTCTGCGTTATCTTGTTCAGATCGATACCACTGGAAGAACACCATCGCTAAGATTACTCCATAAATCACTTCTTGAATCATTTTCATAATCACGCCACCTAATTGCTGATCTTCAATGGCTGGCATACTTGTAAAAAGTTCTGGACCTGATAATGTCAATCCTGACAAAACGGAAGCAGGAACACACAGCTCCATTGCTTTTAACCATGCTTCTCCACTTGTATAAGTTGCATACATCGGTTGATCTGCAAAAATGATTAATGCACAAGCAGGAGTAATTAGAATTGCACTACCAATTATATAGCCAATCTTACTTAAGCCATGTACTTGATGTTCACCTTCTAATTTATTCATAATTGGCCACCATAAGAAAATGGATGATATAAATAGAATTAATGTAAATAGACTATGATAAATTTCATTTTGTTTAACCACATCAAAAATGACTGGAATATGATAAAACGAGAACAAACCACTAAATACGATTAAAGCTAATAAAGGTTTTGTAAAGAATCGAAACATAGGTTTAATAAATCGATTGTCAACTACTTTCCGCCATATCCAAATTGGAATTCCTGTAATTAATAACGGAGGAATTAACATTAAGAGTATGGCCATCTGCGCCATATGAACAGAAAACAAAATATGACCTATCAAATCTACTGGTGATCCCTTCACAGTGTAAAGTAATACAATAGCAATCACAAAAGCGCTTGCTTCTTTTTTACTCAAAGCTTGACTACCTTCAAACAGATGTCGTTTTTTGATAGTAATAAAAAAGTACATAGCAATTAAAACTATGGTTGATAATATGAAAAACGGACTCCACAAAGCTTGAAATCCAAATATACTTAAAGGCATCGAATATCACTCCTTTTTCTTCAGTACCCTTATTATAAATCTCCAGCTCCATAACATCAATGAACGAAGTATGAACAATTCACCAAAGAAAAACGAGTAGCAGCTTTTAGCTCAATAATTATGTTTGGAAGTCTAATTAAACGCGACTGCACGACTCTCCAATTCCTAGAGACCCTAATTTTAATAGCAGTGTGGCCTTTGGCGTTAGACATAGTTATCAAAGTTCCAATCTATAGCTCTAAAAAACTTATTCTTTCTCATCCCACAAAAAAAGAGCGAAGAAAATGTTATTTTCCTCGCTCTTTTGAATTATTAAATTTACCACCAAACAATTGTTAAAAACGTTAAGACCGTAATGAACGCAATGATTACACCAGTGTATAAGAACAATGTTGTAGTACCGTGGCCTTTTTGGCTCATGTGCATGAAATAATACAGTTGTAAAACTACTTGTACAGCTGCTAATAACAAAATAATTGGTACAACTAAGTATGCAGAGAAATCAGCATAGACTGCTGTGAATGCGATTAAAGTTAAGAAAATCATTATCGCAAACGTAGTCACTTGTCCACGCATTTCATTTGCTGAACGGCGACGGCTATACTCATACTCAGTTTGATTTTTTACATGAGTGTTTACATCGTGTCCCATATTAATTCACCATTCCCATCAAGTATACTACCGTAAAGATAAATACCCAAACGACGTCAATAAAGTGCCAGTATAGTGACGCTGTGTAAAACTTAGGTGCATTGTAAAGATTTAATCCACGTTTTGAATTACGAAGCATTAAAAGTGTAATCCAACCTAGACCAATTAAAACATGCAAACCATGTGTTCCTACTAATGTAAAGAACGCTGTACCGAATGCACTTTGAGTAAATGTAAATCCTAAATGTACGTAATGATTAAACTCATAAATTTCAAATCCTAAAAATGCTGCACCGAGTAAAACGGTAATGAGTAACCAAGCTTGCATCGATTTGAAATTATAGTTTCTCATGTGATACATCGCGTAAACACTTGTTAAAGAAGAAGTTAAAAGTAACATTGTCATGATAAATACTAATGGTAACTCAAACAACTCTTGTGTAGTAAATTCCATACCACTTGGTCCTTTATTTTTAAGAGCCAAGTAAGTTGCAAATAAACTTGCGAATAGAACAGTTTCGCCACCTAGGAAAAGCCAAAAACCTACGAATTTATTTTTTCCTTCAAGTGTTGAGTGTTCTGCATGTTCCGGCCACGATTGTGGGGTGTACTTAGTATTTAAGTCCATTAGTGTTTACCCCCTTTGTCTTTCATTAAATCTTCTTTATGAACGTGATAGCCAAGATCATCTTTCAATGAACGAGTAGCCATTGCTGTAAAAGTTATGATTAACCCTAAGATTAATACAGGAATTGCCCAAACCTGTTCTCCATTGTATAGAGCACCAAATGCACCAACAAACAATCCGAATGACATAACAAAAGGAATAATACTATTGTTTGGCATATGAATATCGCCAACTGGTTCTGCATAAATCATGCCTTCTTTATTGCCTTCTTGTTTTTCAATCCAATAAGTGTCTAAACCACGTACTAGTGGTGTTTGTTTAAAGTTATAGAAAGGAACTGGTTGTGGGATTGCCCACTCGAGTGTACGACCATCGCCCCAAGGATCGCGGCCAACAAGTTTATTTCTCGAGATTGTCATAATGATATTGACAACTAATACAATTACAGCAACTGCCATGAAAATGGCGCCTATTGAACTGATTAGATTAAATAAATCCCATCCTTGATCTGTTCCGTAAGTGAACACACGACGAGGCATCCCAAGTAATCCTAAGAAATGTTGAATAAAGAATGTTAGATGGAATCCAATTAAGAATAACCAGAACGTTACTTTTCCTAATGTTTCATCCAACATCGTATTGAACATTAACGGCCAGTAGAAATGTAAACCAGCTAATAATCCAAGGACTACTCCACCTATAATAACGTAATGGAAGTGAGCTACGATGAAGTAAGAATCATGTAATTGATAGTCTAAAGGCGCTGAAGCTTGCATAATTCCCGTTATACCACCAGCTGTAAATGAAGGAATGAACGCAAGCGCATATAACATGGGAGTTGTAAATTTAATACTTCCTCCCCACATGGTGAGAAGCCAGTTAAAGATTTTAACCCCGGTAGGAACAGCAATCGCCATTGTAGCTACTGAGAAAATCGCATTAGCTGTTGGTCCCATACCTGTTGTAAACATATGATGAGCCCAAACCATGAATCCTAAGAAACCGATTAATACAGTTGCAAATACCATAGCAGAGTAACCAAATAAACGTTTACGAGAGAATGTTGGGATAATTTCAGAGAATATACCAAAGGCCGGTAATGCTAAGATATATACTTCAGGATGTCCGAAAATCCAGAATAAATGCTCCCAGATAACCGTATTACCACCCATTGTATGATCGAAGAAGTTTCCTCCAAACATTCGGTCAAAAATCATAAAGAATAACCCAACAGTAAGTGGAGGGAAAGCAAATAAAATTAGTGCAGATGCCACAAATGTAGTCCATGTAAATAGCGGCATACGCATATAAGTCATCCCTGGCGCACGCATGTTAATGATTGTTACAAGGAAGTTAATTCCGGCGATTAACGTACCACCACCTGAAATTTGTAACCCTAAAGCATAAAAGTCAATACCATGACCTGGAGATGCTATAGATAAAGACGCATAAGACGTCCATCCTGCATCAGGTGCTCCACCCATGAACCATGATAAGTTTAAGAAAATCCCACCAAAGAAGAACATCCAAAAACCTAAAGAGTTTAAAAATGGAAACGCTACGTCACGTGCACCAATTTGCAATGGTACAACAGCGTTCATAAACGCAAATAAAAGTGGCATAGATGCCAAGAAAATCATGGTTGTACCATGCATAGTAATAATTTCATTATATAATCCTGCACTCAAAAAATCATTATCCGGTTGTGCAAGTTGGATCCTAATAAGCATTGCCTCAATACCACCGATAACGAAGAATATTCCACCGGCAATGAGGTAAAGGATGGCAATTTTCTTATGATCAACTGTTGTTAAATAGTCCCAAATTACTGAGCCAATTCCTTTTTTCTGTGCGACTGAACTCACAACTTTAACCTCCTTTTCATCAATCTGTAGAACATCAATCTTCTACAGTTAGTCCCATTAAGTATTCTGTCAGAGCTGTGAGCTCTTGATCTGAAAATTTATTGCCATTATTAAGCTCTTCAGGTTGAGGCATTAAGTTACCTGGTTTATATTCTTCTGGATTGTTAATCCATTTTTTAATATTATCTTCAGTGTGATCCATAAATCCAGCTACACGGTTACGATCACCAAATGTTGCTAAGTTTGGACCTACACCACCAGCTGAGCCTGCACCTGATACAGCATGACATGCGATACAACTAGTGTTGAAAATTTCTTGCCCTTGCTGTGCAACATCGCCTTCTGGTGTTTGCTCTTCAGCAGAAGCTTGCATATTTACAACCCAAGCATCAAAGTCCTCGCGGTCTAAAGATTTCACTTTAAAGTCCATTAAAGCATGTGAAGGACCACAAAGTTCCGCACACTTACCATAGAAAACACCATCTTTAAGACCTTCTGAAGAGTTATCAAAAGTTAAATAAAATTGGTTTATGTTTTCAACATTAGTATCTAATTTACCACCAGCCGCTGGAATCCAGAATGAGTGTTTTACATCAGCAGCTTTAAGGTTAAAGTAGACCTTCTCTTTCGTTGGAACAACCAACTCTTGAGATGTTATTATCCCTAAATCCGGATATTCAAATTCCCACCAATAAAGATTCGCTTCAACATTTACAGTTACTGCTTTTTTATTACCATCTTCATCTACTTTTTCCATACCACTGACATCTGCCAAGTTATATGTGTAAATTACAGTTGGAACTGCTAAAATTAATAGTAAAACTATTGGAATGATAGTCCAAAGAAGTTCTAGTTTGTGACTTCCCTCTACTTGAACTGGAATTAAATCTTCGCCTACTTTAGAACGACGGAATTTGACGATTGTAAGAATGTATACAATCGTTACCACAATAATAACAAGTGTTACAATTGCTCCTGAAATTAACAATAAATTATATTGATCTCTACCAACTTGTCCCGCTGGATTAAGTGTCGATAAGTGCTCTGCACCACATCCAGATAAAAAGACCGTTAAAGCTGTCAGCAGTGAAAAGAGACGCCACTTTTTGATCCCTTTCATCATAGCTTAATCAAACCCCTCTTTCGTAGTTATATTCTGTCTAAATTGAACGGTGTTTCTATTCTATATGAATTCTATATTCAAAGAAAGAATCCCAAATGTTAGCTGAAAATCGAGAAAATAATCATGGAAACGAACATAATAGTCATGTAATTTAGAGAATAAATAAACATTCCATTTGCCCATTTTAAATCATCTTTCGCTTTAAAGCCTTTTAAAGAAAGTGCTAACCAACCAAAATTTAACACTGTTGCTAGGACGAGGAACCATGTCCCAAGTTGCATGAGTAGAAATGGGAGAGGGAAAAGTACTAAAATCCAAAGAAGCATTGAGCGCTTTGTATAAGCAAATCCTTTAATAACCGGCAACATTGGTATTCCTGCTGCCCGATATTCTTCCGTTCGTTTCATAGCAAGTGCGTAAAAGTGTGGTGGCTGCCATACAAACATGATAAGAAATAGTGCAAGTGCTCCCCATCCAAGTGATGGTTCAACTGCTGCCCATCCAATAACAGGTGGAATTGCTCCAGAAATACTACCTACTATTGTATTGCTAACATGCTTTCTTTTTGACCACATGGTGTATAAAACAACATAACTGATAATTCCAGCTAGTCCCCATACTCCAGCTGAAACCGACGCCATAAATAATAAAATCTCACCAACAACTAAAAAGGTTAGAGAAATAGATAATACGGCTATAGGTTTAAATCTACCGGTCACCGTTGGTCTAGATTTTGTTCTAGTCATAAATGGATCAATGTCACGATCGATAAAGTTGTTCATTGCTCCTGAACCACCAATAATAAGTGCTGCACCAATAAGGGTGTAAAGCATTAAATTTATCTCATCTAAAAAGTGACGGTTTGAAAATTGAAAGGCTAACCACAACCCCGTAAAAGTTGTCACAAGGTTTGAGTTTACAATTCCAATCTTGATTAAAGCAAGAAAGTCCTTAACAAATGATGTTGTTAGCGGATCTGCATCAGTTTCTGCATTAATCGAGCGACCGTTTGACATGAAATTACCCCTTTCAAAGTTGTAAGCATATTCCGCTACTCTTACTATATCGAAAAACTAACATTAATTCTATAAGTAAGTTAAAATTCGATAAAAATCAAAGTAGTTTAAACTAAAAGTCACTCTACATATCTATAATAAAGCATTTTAAGGAAAGTATTGTGAATAGAAAGGGAATACTTTATGAACAATTTGTGAAAAGGGCTATCTCATGCGATGAGATTATGGGCTAGACATTGTATTTTTGAACTTTCTTAGCTATTATCAAATATGCAGGTATTGTATTTTCGTGACAAGTATAGGCAAAGTAGGTGTCATTCATGCAACAAAGTAAATACTTAAAGTGGTTTGCTGTTGCTGCAACAATTGGTATGTTGCTCATTCTTCTAGGCGGCGCACTTGTGTCAAAAACTGACAGTGGTATGGGATGTGGCAGAAATTGGCCCGGATGTAATGGACAATTAATTCCAGATGTAATCACTCCAGAAGTGTTAATTGAATTTTCTCACCGGGTTGTTACTGGCTCTGTAGGTTTTCTTATTCTAATATTATCGGTATGGTCATGGAGAACTATGAGACATATACGAGAAACTAAATTATTAGTCTTCATGGCTATGTTTTTCTTGATTTTACAAGCACTTATTGGAGCTGCACAAGTTTTATGGGGGCAAGGTGACTTTATTTTAGCACTTCACTTTGGAATCTCCTTAATTTCTTTTGCTTCTGTATTATTGTTAACACTTTTAATTTTTGAAGTAGATCGAAAATTTGATGCGGATAAATTACGCATTGGGTCAAAGTTAAAATGGCATACGATTGGTGTAACCTTATTCTCGTATATAGTCGTTTATACAGGAGCTCTCGTTCGACATACTGACTCTAGTTTAATTTGTTCTGATTGGCCAATGTGTCAAAATGGTAATTTCTCTTTACCTTCAAACCTGTATGAATGGGTGCAAATGGGCCATCGAACTGCTGCAGCAATGATTTTTATTTGGATTTCCATTATTGCTTGGCATGCTTTTAAACATTATAAAGATCAACGAGTGTTGTTTTATGGATGGATGATCGCTTTTATTATCGTCTCACTCCAAGTCATATCTGGAATGATCGTCGTATTAACGAAACTTAATTTATACTTTGCTTTACTACATTCTCTATTGATAACATTATTATTTGGTTTATTATGTTATATGATTTTGCTGCTATCACGTAGTAGTTTTAAAAAGCAGAAATAAAAAAACGGTTCCGCAAAATTGCGGAACTATTTTTTTGTCACAGAGCAGAAAAATAAAAACACAGATTGCACCATTAATGGTACAATCTGTGTTTTTCTAATTACTCTTTTTCCATTTCAATTAATAGATCGCCTGTCGCAATAGACGAGCCAGTCGAGACGTATATTTCTTTAATAACACCATTATATGGAGCTTGAACAGTTGTTTCCATTTTCATGGCTTCTGTAATAAGCAAATGATCGCCACGTTTTACACGGCTACCATTAGCTATTGCAACTTTTAATACAGTTCCAGGCATTGTAGCACCGATATGATTTGGATTCGCGACATCCGCTTTCGGTTTTTGCGTAACATCAGATTCAATTGTTATGTCTTGTATAATAACTTCTCGAGGTTGTCCATTTAATTCAAAATAAATGACCCGATTACCATCCGATTGTGGTTGGCTTATTGAAACCATTTTAATGATTAGCGTCTTGCCTTTTTGAATCTCCACTTCAATTTCTTCACCTAATCGCATTCCATATAAGAAAGTTGGCGTATCAAGAACAGATACATCTCCAAACTTTTTCTCCATAACTGAATATTCATCAAACACTTTAGGATATAACGCATAAGCAAGTACTTCATGACTATCTACTGGACGATTTAGTTTATGGAAAAGTTCTTCTTTTAATTCATCAAAATTAACAGGTTCTAATAATTCACCTGGACGAACTGTAATAGCCTCGCGATCTTTTAAAATCACTTTTTGCAATTCTTTAGGGAACCCACCATAAGGTTGTCCAATATATCCTTGGAAAAACTCGATAACTGAGTCCGGGAAATCAATAGTAAGTCCTCGTGATAGCACCGTTTCTTCTGTTAGATCATTTTGGACCATAAATAGAGCCATATCCCCTACCACTTTGGAAGAAGGAGTAACTTTTACCACATCACCAAACATTAAATTAACGACTGAATACATAGCTGTCACTTCTTCAAAACGTCCACCAAGTCCCACTGCTTTTGCTTGTTGCTGCAGATTACTATATTGTCCACCTGGCATTTCATGCACATAAATTTCAGTATGCGGGCTCATCATACCAGACTCGAATACCTGGTAATATTTCCGTACATCTTCCCAGTAATTTGATAATTGTTCTATTTCTTTAATGTTTGTACGAATTTCTCTTTTAGCACCCTTTAAAGCATACGTGAGACTGTTTGCACTAGGTTGTGAAGTTAATCCAGCCATCGTTCCAAGTGCAGTATCAACGATATCTACGCCCGCATCAATTGCTCTTGAATATAAGTAGATACCGTTCCCGCTTGTATCATGAGTATGAAGATGTATTGGCAATGAAACTGTATCTTTTAGTTCAGAAACGAGACGATATGCAGCTTCAGGTTTTAATAAACCTGCCATATCTTTAATTGCTAAAATATGAGCACCTGCAGCTTCTAATTCTTTGGCCATTTCTTTGTAATATGAGACCGTATATTTCGCACGGTTATCATCTAAAATATCCCCAGTATAACAAATAGATGCTTCTGCAATTTTACCCGATTGTCTTGCAGCATCGATAGCAACTTCCATCCCTTTAATCCA
>NZ_AMGD01000008.1:0-41150 GCF_000297555.1 Paenisporosarcina sp. TG-14 | reverse complement strand
AATACAGCTTTATGGTGTTTTCTATTAGCTCAAGAGTCAGTTATACATTTGTTGTAAAAGGAAAGGCATTACCATGAGCATGTCTCGAAATGGAATGCCCGCAGATAAAGACCTGTTAAAATTCTTTTTCTCCTTATTAATATCGAAAATTTTATTTCTTCGATACTTACTTGAAATACGACAGAAACAGGCAGTTAAAGATTAAATATTAATTTAACAAATTACCGAATTCAATTGAAATTAAATAGCCAGTCATCGGTAGAATACCGACAACTGGTCGTTAAATACAAGGCATTTTGGACCTGACTCACTTTTTATGGTTAGTCCCCACCATAGTAATAATAATACTTTGAATCTTTCGCTTTTTTCATATTGAGTACAGCTCCAATGATTTTGCCTTTTGCAGAAGCTAATAAATCTTTTGATTTGCGAGCTGCCTCTTGTTCCGTGTTCCCACTGCTAATAACTAAAATCGTTCCATCAACCTTATTTGCTAATATTTGCGTATCTGCAACCGCTAATATAGGAGGCGTGTCGAACAATACTATATCGTACTGAGTCTTAGCTAATTCGATGAATTGTGACATCGCCTCTGAACCAAGCAACTCCGCAGGGTTCGGTGGAATCGGTCCACACGTTAAGATCGTTAAGTGTTCAACCTCTGTTGGTTGTATTACATCTGTTAATGTTGCTTGTTTGGTAATCACGTTCGTTAAACCTTTGACGTTTTTCAAGTTAAACGTGTAGTGCACTGTTGGTTTACGTAAATCGGTATCAATTAATAATACCTTTTTGCCTTGCTGGGCAAAGGCAACCGCTAAATTCGAGACTGTCGTCGATTTACCTTCTCCAGGACTTGAAGATGTTACTAAAATAGTTTTGTATTCCTGATCAAATGAAGAAAATTCAATGTTGGTACGTAAAGTTCGGTATTGCTCCGTAATGGGTGAACGCGGGCTATCAATCGTAATAAGCTGGCGTTCTAGTGCAACTTGACGTATTGGTTTTTGTCTTCTGTTAGCCATTGCTATGCTCTCCTTCCAATTGAAGCTTTTGTTGTACCTTATCCAACTTGACTTGTTCTTTTTTCTCCATTGAAGAAATGGAACCAATGACTGGTATGCCTAGTAAACTTTCAATCTCTTGTTCTGAATTCAACGTATTGTCTAAATAGTCCAATAGTAGTGCTAAACCCACACCTATCATTAATCCAACGACCATTGCAATTGCCATAAATTTTATTTTGTCAGGTTTAATGGGAGCTTGATTTTCTGTTGCTTTGGCTTTTGATAGTAAATTAACATTATCCACATTCATAATGTTTGAGATTTCTCGTTGGAAAACCGTTGCCGTCGTATTGGCAATATCACGAGCGACAAATTGATTTTGATCTTGAACTGTAATCGTCACAACCTGCGAATTTCCATCCCCTGAAACATTAATTTTCGATATCAAAGCTTCCGTTGTTATTTGTTCAATTGACAACTCATTACGAACAATATCTAAAATCGCTGGGTCTTTAATGATCACATTGTATGTGTTGATTAGTTGTATGTTCTTTTGAATTTCACCCGAATTGGGAGATGCTGTGTTTTCTTGTACAAGAAGTTTTATAGATGCTTGATAAACGGGTGTTAAATAAAAGTAGCTAACTAATCCCACAATCAATGTTGATAAAATTGTCAAAGAGATTATTAAAATGAAGTATTTCTTTAATGGTTGGATAAGTTCTTGCAAGCTATTAACTTCCATAATTCAAAAAGTCCCCCTATATACTCAATAATTCACCAAATTATAGCACAAATATTATTAAATAGTCTGACTTTCTTTGTCGTAATTTGGAGTACTATCAATAGTATTATCTTAAGCTGCTTCAATAATGAAAATTTAAATAATGTTTAGAAAAATGCTTGGTAAACTCTATTTGTGGTGGCTGTGCCAGGGGCAAACCAACAAAAGTTATAACTAAGACAAGGTGCGTCAAGAAAAGAAGAGAGCGCACTTTTGGTAAACTAAAAAAAATAATGACGAAGTGATATCCATTTTGATTGTGACTGGCACCTTCTCCCCTTCTGGTACCTGTGTGTTTTGGACCTAATTGTGCCACCCACTTGCCACCCACTAAGAGATAATTTGACCTACCCATCGGCTCCTTCTATTCAATTGCTCAAAATAAAATTATGGCCTTCTTTTTTAGGTCTATTTCCTCTCATTAAACAAGAAAAATTCAATTTTACCCCGTTTTTTTCCTTCAAAATTAAATTTTGACCGTCTTTCATTATCTTGCTGAGCCTTAGAGGCACTTGCGATTCAGCTTTCACATACGGTATGCTAATTGAAAAGTCTGAAAGTTGGTGACAAGTTGTCGTCATACATATTATGTGTTGGATTAAACGGCTTGAAAGGACAGGTCATTAAAGTAGAAGCGACGGTCCGTAGTGACAAGGAACAATGCATTATCATCGGCTTGCCGGATGCAACGATCAAAGAATCGCGTGAACGTATCCTTAATAGTCTGCACTCCCTCGCACTAGACATAGAAATGAAGAAAATCACCATTAACCTGTCACCTGCCGATCTAAAAAAATCGGGTACTGGTTTTGACGGAGCGATGTTGCTTGCGGTCATACAGGAACTGCTCAAGAAAAAACTACCGGTCACGGATGACATATGCGTAATTGCGGCACTCTCTCTTGATGGACATTTACTGCATTTTCAAGGCCTCATTCCAACCATTCAACAGGCGATTCAACTCGGCTTTAAACGCATTTATTTGCCACCAATGGACTCAGGCATATTTGCCTATGTTACCGGCACTGAATTGCTGTCGTTTAACCATATTAATGATGTGATCCACCATCTGCAAGGAAAGACGAATCTTTTCTCGATGCCACATAGACCCCCGTCACCTACTGCCATAACGACAAGCGAACCTGAAAGTGATGAAACAACGGAAGACTTCTCAGTCATTCGAGGCCATGAGGATGTTAAACGAGCGATGGAAATCTGTGCTGCAGGCGGTCATCACCTACTAATGACAGGTCCCCCAGGCTGTGGCAAAAGCTTATTGGCACATGCTTTCCATTCGATTTTACCTGACATGACGCATGAAGAAATGCTCGAAGTGTATAGCATCTACCAGCTCACGAACCAACCACGAGGATTCTCGCTACGACCACCAAAACGTGCGCCACATCATACCACTTCCGAAGGTGCCATTCAAGGTGGAGGACGCTATCCCAAACCGGGCGAAATTTCACTTGCCCATCGCGGCGTATTATTCCTAGATGAACTCGGACATTTTCAGCGTCGTGTCATCGATACATTGCGACAACCGCTCGAATCGGGGATTGCCACTGTCAACCGAGTGGAAGGTTCACTCGAATTTCCTGCCGCCATAAATTTAATTGCCGCCACCAATCCATGTCCATGTGGCTACGCCGGCTCAAGTGAACGCTATTGCACATGCAACGATAAACAAATTTTGAAATATATCATGAAAGTGACGGGTCCGATTCTAGATCGCATCGATTTTGTTCTTCAATTGAAGAGCGTGGGCATCTTCACTCAGGCTAAAGGCGAATCTTCTGCAGTTATTCGTTCACGCGTCACCAAAGCCCGCACAATTCAGCGAACACGGTATGGCAAAAATATCACCAACTGCATCGTTCCAATTAAGAGTTTCGAGCAATATATGAACATGACCTCTGATCAATTGCAGTTTGTTCAACAGGTTTGTTTTCAAGAGAAATTAAGCAGTCGCTCTACTATCAAGATCCTGCGTCTGGCCCGAACGATTGCTGACTTGGCAGGCACTGAACATGTGTCGGATGAGCATCTGGCGGAAGCCATTGACTGGAAAAAGAAAGCATCTGCCATTCATACTGCAATGACGCGTGGTGGCTGATGATGGGGAGACGCAAACGTAATTGGCATCCAACTGGTTGGTTTCATATTGTGATGCGTGGAAATAATCGCGAACGCATTTTCCGCACGCCCGAAGATATGGCTGCATTTATTGCAGCAATTGACGAATGTAGAGAGCGTTACCGATTCACAATCATTGCCTTTTGCATCATGACGAATCATTACCATTTGCTCATCAAGTCACCGGACGTTCCGCTTGATAAAATTATGGCTCGTATCAATCGACGGTATAGTGATTATTTTTCAAAAAAATATAACCATGTTGGCCGTATTTATGAAAAACGCTATTATTCGAAGGAAGCAGATAGCCCTTTTGGAATTTTGGCTGTTAGTAGTTACATCCATCGTAATCCGATTGATACGAGAAAGCCTATGGTCGAGCATTTGATTGATTATCCATATAGTTCTTTTCCTATGTATTGTTCGCAGGACCCTGCACCAAAGTCGTGGCTTGATTTAGACATCCTTCCGACCTGGTTACCTGTTGGCATTAATCAGTCTCGACATAATTATAGTTTGTACTGTCAGCTTTTTCGTCAAGCTACTGAAGAGGACAAGAGACTTAATCTTTTGTTAAGTGACGATGCGTGGTTATAGCGATGATTCCTGGGTGGCACCTTTCCCCCTTTTGGTACCTGTGCATTTTGGGCATAATAGTGCCACCCGACACAAAATGCGTGGGTAAAATTTGGCACATGAAGGTTTCCGGCTCGCTTTGGACAGCATAACCGTTGCATCATAACCTAGAGAATAAGAAGAAATGTTGATGTGACGCTGTCACATCAACATTCTTCTTTTTTAAAGGCAATTTTGCGGCGGATGTGCGTCCGTCGTTCGCCTACAACCTTGACGTGCATAGTGTTTTGGGTTTGGTTTACGAGAGAATAGGCACTTACTATCTAGAAAAAAAGCCGCCGAAGATGAAATTTTCGGACGCTTTTAGCTAACTTTAAAGAATCACTCTATGTTCTTTAAATGAAGAGTTTCGCTCACTTTCCCGTACCTGTGTAAGACACCAATGTCCTTCAATTTCTGGCTTACACAGGTACGCAAAATCCTGGCTTGAAGCGAGCGCAGCGTAGAATATCGCGAACAAAAAAGTGGCAAATCGGCTAGCCGTGCCACCCATTTATCACTTGTGCCTTTCTTTCTGTAACGAGTGTAGCGAGAGTGTCATCATCTAACACTGCTTCGAGCTAGGTTTTCAGCTCGCTATGGACTGCAAACCCGCCGCATCATAACCTTGAGAATAACCAACTTACCTCTTATTCTCCCACTCGATTTCATCTGAAGGATCCAATGTCTCAAGCTTTATCTGAAACCCTTCATAAACCATTACCATCTTGCCGATTTCATCCCATGTGTACGATTTTCCGTCAACAACCAATTTAGGAACGACATCCTCATCAGGATTATAGGCAATTATCCCAGCCAAGCGGTTGTTTTTCATCGTATTGTACGATTGGCCGTTTGGAAACTGTCCTTGCTCCACATACTTCTCTGCCATTCCACGCTCCGCTTTCGCGATTAATTGCAGAAACAACTCATCTTGATCTACATCCAATTCACCATGAACGATAAACTGATAGCCATCCGATTCTTCTGCGTTCGCTTCCATGATGATACCAATTGGATCCAAGCGCTTTCTCAAACGCAAACGGTGTACCTTCCCTTCACCATCTCGAATCGTAACACCTTCCGGATAGCTCGTTGCTTTTACCCCTAGTTTTTTAAACATTTTCTCGTTATAACAATCCAAACATAAAAGCTCTGTACCGAAATGTATATAAGCATCGGTATTTCCGCACAGTTGGCATTCGTACATCCCCGCCACCTCTTTCACTTCTTTTTTCACTCATTCTCTACTTGTTTCCGTCCCTAGCTCGCGAATTATTATGAATAAATTATTACGGAAGAGTTCTATACGACACCTATCCTAACAGAAACCACAGGTACCCGTTTTTTAGTAGGGTTCAATATAGGAAGTTCTGTGATTGGTACTTCTTCTTTACCCAGAAAACAATGGTTTTTAACTATGCCATCTATCTATTTAACATAATAGGTATCCTAATTGAGGTCAATTCATTTGGTGCCTTCACATTTTTCAGTGATGTGCCGACCAGAAATGCCATGCACCCTGGGATAAATCATGTAGGTTCGAAAATTTCTACTATCCGGTCCGCCCTTATACGATTATGACACAGCTTAAATAATTGATCTAAAAAGGTTTCAATTTCTAGAACTGAAGAGGGTACTGGAATTGTCATCGTAGTAGTACCAAAGGTTTGCTTAAAATATGATTTCCTAATGTCATTTTTGCCATCCCTTTTTAAAGGGTTGTATTTCCACGAAAGTGAGGTGGCACCATCTTCGTCTATTGTCCGGTTTAACTCGGCAATGGTTGTTGATTTATCATGCGCGTAAATGACTAAATAATAGTTGTCATTTCGGTGCCAATCGATGAATAAGAAAAAATAGGAATCTTGTCCAATTTTAGCTACTTCAAAGGCAGATATGATTGGTTTTCCATTCGCCCATTGATGGAACTGAGTTAAGGTATCATTGAATGTGTCTAATTTATTCAATTCATAGGTTGTAGAAGTAGACTCATTCCAGCGTTCTAAATAATTACTGACCATCATAGCCTGCTTTTTCTCCAAGTTAGCATCTCCCTATTTTTTACTTACTTACTCCTCGTTACTGAATAAATCAGTAATACCTGATTCTTAGTAACTTTATATTATCATAGAGAGGTAAGTACATAGGCTATCCACTCGGCAAGGATTCGTAAAAACAACTCAAATAATCCTGTAAGATATCACCATAAACCGTGCATATCATCGCTGTGTATACAAACTTAGCTGAATTAATGGCCACAGTACTGACTTGCTTTTTCTTCCTCTGAATATTATTAATAACTGAGTAACCATTGTTTTCAGGTCCTCCTATTTGGTAGGGGTGGGTATCGGAAGTTCTGTGATTGGTGATTGAAAACAATGGTTTTTAACTATGACATCTATCTATTTAACATAATAGGTACCCGAATACTCACGTGGTGAATACTCATGCGTGGTTAAAGTTACGTAAATGAAGGTTCAATGATTTTGGTTTACTAGATTGGTACCACACTCTATCATAAGTATCGCTGAAGATGCTGGCCGCTCGTAGCTACTTTAAAATATCTCTCCACGTTCTTTGAATGAAGGATTCCAAACACTATAAAAGCTTGATACTTATCCCTGGACGCAAATTTTTCAACTAATTCTTTCATTAATAACAGAAAGTTCTTACATTTTCGAGTGGAATATATTATGATAAAAAGAGACATGTAAGAGTACATGTTACAAAGGAGTGAATTGATATATGAGATTTAATGTTCATGTAATAATGGGGTTAAATGATGATTCAGTTGAACTTGCAAACAAGTTAAAAGAAAATTACGAAGTTGTATATATATGTGATGACAGCGTTGATGGCCTAGAAAAACGCGATGACTTTTTCCATGTCCACGAAGACTTTATCCATGCTATGGACCCTCTCCTTACTAAGGTTATTGTTTATGAACCACCCTATAAAACTGGCAAGATAGTTAATAAATCAAGATCGTTTGTTATGGAGAGGAAGAGTCCTGTTGAAGAGGATTAAGCTTTAGGGATTTAGAATTAAAAAGCAGCTGAGATTGTATTTTCAGCTGCTTTTTTGCGTTTAGAATTTATAAAAATGTGTAGGGTTTTCTTTCAAAATCCTATTCAGGTAGAATACATAAACGGCGGCAGATCCAACTCTGGCGAAACATTTTTAAAAAGATTTACCATTGTATCGGCTCCGTTTTCCGGCTCGCTTTGGACGGCAAACCTGCTGGCAAACTTCATCTATTCACGGTGTCTAAAGTTGCCACCCATGATGAATTTTGATGCTATTTCTGATAAGATCGGGTGATAATTAGCAAATAAATGATACACTTCATAATTGTTTATCAAAATTATCCGATTTATTTGTTACGGGTGGCACCACTTAAATTATGACAATTTATAATATTGATTATTTATTCAGAATTAATTTCAAGAAACCCATTGTCTACAGCTTTTATAGATTTTTTCATGCAATTGTAGTGTATTTTCTGAATAGTTTTTTACACAGGTACCCGATTTCACAAAAAAAACCTAGCAACTGTCTGATCGCTAGATTAGAAATACTATTATGCACTTGTATTTAAATATTTATATCTTGTATTTTACAGGTAGTTGCAATTTCTCATGGAGTGAAAAGGATTTTGTTGCCAAACATCAATTATTAATTCGTTGCTCAATATTAAAAACCTTTTCATCCAGTTCTACATATCTCGCTTTTAGAAACTTGCTACTGTTTTCATTTTTATTTGCCATAACATTTAGTAATGACATTATTTATGTTGGCTCATTCTCTTCTAAGCGATCCAGTTTACTATTTACAGTAACAAATTCGCTTCTCACTTCTTCTCTGAAATCACTACTAATCTTTTTCTCTTCAATAAATTCCTGTTTAAAGCTTTTCAATTCTTTCGTTAATTCCTGAATGGCTTGTAAAATTTGATTGTCCATACTATCCACCTCTTGTGGTTATTATATCGTTGATTTTAGAATATGTATAGAGCTCCAAACACCCAAAATAACACCCCTAAAAAACAAACATATGTTCTTTCATTAGTGCCTTGCCTTGTTATTTTTCTCCAAAGAAGCCACCAACCCAACTGAATCTCTTAAATGACAATTCATATCAGTATCTAATGGTGCCACCCAGGCTAAATTTTGATGCTATTTCTCATATAAAAGAGTAATAATTAGCAAACTTGATAATTGTTTAACAAAATATTCTCTTTAAATTGTTATGGGTGGCACCACTTAAATTATGACTATTTATAAAATTGATTATTTATTCAGAATTAATTTCAAGAAACCCTTTTCCTACAGCTTTTATAGATTTTTTTATGCAATTGTAGTGTATTTTCTGAATAGTTTTTTACACAGGTACCCGATTTTAGCAATTGATGGAAAAATGTCGATGAGAGAACGCCATGGTATCAAAGAATAGTCTGTTTCATGCCACTACCAAAAGGTAGTGGCTATCTTGATGACCGAGCTGGCTCAAAAATCTGTCTCGATTGGCTCAAAACTTTGGCACAGATGGCTCATTTCAATGGCTGTAATCACTGGGGCTTCAATCATAAGAATGAGGAGGTCGCCCGAGCGACCTCCTCATTCTTATGATTGGTTCTCTGATGTCCGAAGTGGTTCTCAAACTTGTCCTAGCTGGTTCTATTTTATGGCACAGCTGGTTCTCGAGCTTGTCTTTCTTCAAAAGGTGCCACCCATGATGAATTTTGATGCTATTTCTGATAAAATCGGGTGATAATTAGCAAATAAATGATACACTTCATAATTGTTTATCAAAATTATCCAATTTATTTGTTACGGGTGGCACCACTTAAATTATGACTATTTATAAAATTGATTATTTATTCAGAATTAATTACAAGAAACCCTTTTCCTACAGCTTTTATAGATTTTTTTATGCAATTGTAGTGTATTTTCTGAATAGTTTTTTACACAGGTACCCGATTTAGTAAAAAATTCTCTTTCCAGAGAAGCATGCCGCAGATGAACGGTACCTGCCTGATATGGACTACGTCCATAAAGAAATGGCGAAGAATGGAGTCACGCTGTCTCTTCTCTGGCATGAATACGTCCTTGTCTGCCGGAACGGGAAAAAGATCCCCTACAGCTATCGACAATTTTGTAGGGAATACAATAAGTTCGCGACTTCGACCAAAGCGACAATGCGGATTAAAAGAAAACCAGCTGAATCCCTTGAAGTCGATTGGGCAGGATCAACCATGGAAATACGCGATAGAGAGACTGGTGAAATTCACAAAGTTTATTTGTTTGTCGCATCACTGCCTTGCAGTTCCTACTCATACGTGGAAGGCTTCTATTCGATGGATTCACTTAGTTGGATTACCGGGCATATCCACACCTTTGAGTTTATCGGCGGTATAACGCGTACAGTGGTGCCTGATAATCTGAAGACAGGAATCGAAAAGCCGTCTTCTACAGAACCGGTTATCAACCGTACGTATCAAGAATTGGCCGAGCATTATCAGACGGTCATCATGCCAGCACGAGTACGAAAACCAAAGGACAAGCCAAGTGTAGAAGGAACCGTTGGAACGATCACAACCTGGATTATTGCTTCATTGAGAAATCAGGTTTTCTTCACGCTAAGCGAATTAAACGAAGCTGTTTGGCTCAAATTAGAAGAATTTAATCAGAAAGAGTTTCAAAAGAAAAAAGGAAGCCGGCTTACAGCCTTTTTGGAAGAAGAAAAGTTTGCGCTTCTCCCCCTTCCTGCTTCCCGATATGAGATGGCTCACTGGAAAAAAGCCACTGTACAACCAGACTATCATATTTCGGAGGACAAGATGTATTATTCTGTGCCATACGAATACATCAAACACGTGGTGGAAACCCGTGTCACACGGACGATGGTTGAGGTGTTCTTTAACAACTTCCGAATTGCCTCCCATAAGAGACAGTTTGGGAAAGAGGGGCAAGCCTCTACCAATTTCGAGCATCTGCCTGCAAAGCATCAGCAGTTTCTTACGTTTACGCCTGAGCATTTCATTGATTGGGGAGAGTCCATCGGACCCTTCACAGCAAAAGCCGTCAAAACCATTCTAATGAATGGAACAAATGAAAAACAGGCTTTAAAGCTTTGTCTGGCGCTTTCCAAGCTCGTTACGCAATACAGTGAGCGAGAACTTGAAGTGGCGTGTGAAAAATCGTTGGCTTTCTCACCAAGAGTGAGCCTGAATTCGTTAAGGACGATTCTGAAGACAGAACGTGAGATCACGACTACCAATCATCCAAAAAAGAAAAATATCAGTCATTCTAACGAGCATGGCTTTGTCAGAGGGGCAGATTATTACGGGAGGAAAGACAAATGACGATTGAATCCACCATTACAAAACTTAATGAGATGCGCTTAAGTGCCATGGCGGAGATGTATTATAGCCAAATGAACGACCCACAATATCAAGAGTTGTCGTTCGAAGATCGCTTCAACTTATTAATTGACAGCGAATACATTCGTAGGAAAAATAACAAACTGGAGCGACTTATCCGGAATGCGAATTTGCGGATGCCAGACGCTTGTATTGAGGACATCCATTATCTTGAAGATCGAAAACTAGACCGAGCCACCATCCTGCGCTTGGCCAGCTGCAATTACATTGGTGAAAAGCAGAATGTCATCCTTAAAGGAGCTTCTGGAAACGGAAAATCCTATCTTGCGTGTGCGTTAGGTGTCAGTGCCTGCCGGACGGGCTACACCGCCAAATATATCCGCTTACCTGACCTATTAGATGAGCTTGCCCTTGCACGATTAAATGCCACTTATCAAAAGAGTATGAAAGCTTACCGCAAGGTAAACTTATTAATCTTAGACGAGTGGATGCTAGTCTCTCTGACGGAAAATGAAGCACGAGATGTTTTAGAAATCGTTGAAGCAAGGCATCAGAACGCTTCTACTGTCTTCTGTTCTCAGTTTGAACCAAGTGGCTGGTATGAACAAATTGGAGAAGCAACCTTGGCCGATGCCATCCTTGATCGTGTGATCCATAGTTCACATTCAATTTTTATTGATGGGAAAATTTCAATGCGCGAAAGACTGGGGCTTCAATCATAAGAATGAGGAGGTCGCCCGAGCGACCTCCTCATTCTTATGATTGGTTCTCTGATGTCCGAAGTGGTTCTCAAACTTGTCCTAGCTGGTTCTATTTTATGGCACAGCTGGTTCTCGAGCTTGTCTTTCTTCATTCGGGACTTCCACCCTATAGATTACGCCCATGTTGGGCGCACATATTTAATGCCCACCTATTAAATAGGTGGGCATTATTTTTGGCTTACTATCAATAATACAGTCAAAGATTTAATTTCGGCTGCTCTTGAGTCTCCTATACAGTTTCGAACGGCAACTAATTCATAAGAGAGTCTAAAGGTGCCACCCATGCTGAATTTTGATGCTATTCTGGATAAAACCGGGTGATAATTAGCAAAAAAATGATACAATTGATAATTGTTTATTAAAATTATCCGATTTATTTGTTACGGGTGGCACCACTTAATTTATGAATATTCATAAAATCGATTATTTATTCGGAATTATTTTCAAGAAACACGTTACCTACAGCTTTTTTAGATTTTTTTATGCAATTGTAGTGTATAATCTGAATAGTTTTTTACACAGGTACCTGATTTACTAAGGACCGAATAAGTGGGGTAAATTCTTAGGAGACCCCACTCTTACCACAGCAATTCTAGATCGACTTCTACATCTTAGTGAAATAATCTCTTTTAGTGAAGAGGATGACAGCTTAAGAATGAAATACCGTAAAACTTTGTTTTCCGAAATAAGTGTTCAATCTTAATTGCGGAAAACTGTTCAAAACTAATTGACGAAAACTGTTCATTCTTACTTGACGGTTACAGCAAGAACTACCAGAGAAGAAAGAGTAAACTGCGCTGGATATGAGTACCCCAACTTATTAAATAGAGATTTCAATGCAATTCTTCCGAATCTAAAATGGGTGATGGATCTATCTGAAATCAAGGTAGAAGGTGCGAAATTGTTCATCTCAGCCATCATCGATTTGTTTAATAGAGACCTTATCGCGTTGGTTGTTGGTTCCAGACCGACCTATGAATTGGTGGAAGCTACTCTGAACATGGCATTAAAAGAGCGTGACCTACAATCGATGAAAGGCATTCTACTCCATACGGATCAGGGAAGTGTATTCAGATCACATCAACATCATATTCAATCACAGAAACTTGGTTTCATCTCAAGCATGTCAAGAAAAGCCAACTGTTGGGACAACGCTGTCATGGAAAGCATTTTCTCCCACTACAAAACGGAATTCGAGGTTCATTTTCCATTGAATAATTATGCACAAGCGAAAATCGATTTACTTACCTTCCGCATCTACTTCAATGAGGAGAGAAGTCAAAAACGTTTGGGTTATAAGACATCCAAAACCTTTTTAGAGGCGCACTTGAAGTCTTTAATACAGGAATAAAATTTTGTCCGAAAAAAAGGGGTCAAACCACAGGTACCCGATATTTATTATCACTACTGTATTCTATAGTTTATAAACACCATCAAAAGAACAAATATTTTTAGTATCAAGAATAATCTTACTTTTAATAACATCCAAATTATTTTTAAGATGGTCATGACCAACCATAAGGACGAGAATTTCTATTTCGTTAATAAATTCTTCAAAGTGTATAAACTGATGATTAACAATTTTTTCTTTTATAAATGGGTCAAACACTTTAACTCCGAATGATAAATGCTCATCCATTCTTTCTAATAATTGTAGAGTTGGACTCTCACGTGTATCATCAACGTTTTCTTTATATGTCAATCCATATAAACCAACCTTCGTAATATCTTTTATATTATTTTCTCTCATAATACCTCTAATTCTACTCAATACATGTGTAGGCATAGAATCATTAGTTTTTCTGGCAGTTAAAATTAAATTTGTTAAATCAGGATAGTCACCAACCAAAAACCATGGATCCACGGAAATACAATGACCTCCAACACCAGGGCCAGGTTGTAATATATTGACTCGTGGATGCATATTAGCAATTCTAATAATCTCATAAACATCCATATTATCAGAACGACAAATTTTAGCTAACTCGTTAGCAAATGCAATATTGATATCTCTGTATGTATTCTCTACAACCTTAGACATTTCCGCTGATCTTATATCGGTTACAACTATCTCTGAGTTACAAAAGCTTGAATATAATTCTCTAACCTTCTCTCCTATTTCTAGGTTATCTGCACCAATTGTTCTTGAATTATGCTCTAATTCATAAATCATATTGCCAGGAATTATTCTTTCTGGAGCATGTAATAGATGTACATTTTTTCCAATAACAATACCCCTTTTTTCTATTTCAGGACGAATGTATTTATCAATTGTACCAGGTGAAACAGTTGATTCTATAATTAATATTGTTCCTTCTTCACAGACATCAAGGACACTGTTCACTGCTGAAATAACGTATTTTGGATCAAGCTTCTTACTTTCTTTAATATAAGGTGTTGGAACGGCAATAATATAAGTATCTGTCTTTTCATATACTGTTGTAAATTCGATATTATTAGAAAGTGCTTTTTGATATACATCCTCGAGTCCCTCTTCTTCAAATGGAAGCATACCTTCAGATAATGATTTTACTAGATTAGCATTGTAATCAGTTCCTACTACCTTAAGTCCACTTTTGGAAAACATTAGAGCTGTGGGTAATCCAATGTAACCTAAACCTACTATATTAATGATTGACATATTTTCTCTTACCTCCGTTGTTATAGCCTAAAAATCAAGTCTTTTCTAATACCAGTTAATATATAAGACCTTAAATTGATTATTAAATCATTAATTTTAAGATTTATAATATAATTTTTAAAAACTCAATAAATTACCAGGATTTTTTTATCCACTTAAAAAATATATTGTAATCAAAACTTTGCAAAAAGATTTATTTTATGAAGTAATAAAAATTGATTTATTTAAACGCTCTCTATTTGATTAAATTGAAGGTTCCTTCTCTTTATTTTATAGACTGTATTCCCTTGAATTTATATATTTTACCATAACCATTAGATATCAAATTACTAAATTCATTAACTTTGAAATCTTTATTACAACAATCAATAATTAACAATTCCTTCTCCTTTATTATAAATTCCCTTGTATGCAAAATATTTCTATATCTACATGATAATTTTATATGATTATGTCCTTTTTCGATGAGGTTACATCTAGTATCATTTTTCATACTAAATAATTTATCCTTATCAATATAATTTTGTTCTTGCCCTTCCACTGAAATCGTGTTATGAATATTTACTGAACGGAATTGATTTCTCCTATCACTCGATGGAGTATACAAATAAGTTCCCGGATCAAGTACAAGATCACTTCCACAAATGTTTAATTCGAAAGAAAGCTTATCATTATGAGTATGTCCTGCTGTACCATTTTGCCCGTTGTCAGAAGCGCATATACTTAAATACAACTTATTACTACGAAATAAATAAATGCCAAAGTCTGTGTATTCAATATATTGCATATTATTTAAATCAATAGCTTCATTAAATTTAATAATTGTTTCTTTTCTATACTTTAGTGGCTCATTATTATCAAATACTTTAGTGGAATTTCTACGAATATCTTTAGAACACACATCATACTTTGTATTTTTTGATAACATTTTTACAATATTATACTCAATAGGGAATTTCCTTTTTGCATCTTCAAATTCAATTCTATTAAACAAACCTGAATATGATGATATCATCGTTTCACAGTTCAATATATTTTCATCCCAATACCACTGCTTAGATGTTTTATAATTAGATAGGTTAATATATATTTCAATTGCTTTTTCCGTTTTCAATAAATTTCCGCAAGGGGATAGTTTAAAAAACCTTCCATTATCATTGTCTCCAACTTGACAAATATCTCCATTTTCCTTAGTAATATCAACAATAAATTTCCCGATTCTATACAATTTCTGAATTAAATATTCATCAATCAATCTTCCTGTATCAAAATCAAAATAAGCCAGAGCCTTTTTAAGCTCTTTGTTTGTAATTCTTTTCAGAATTTTTTCTTTTCTATCAGTTTTTAATACCCCACTTATCAACGCAAATGAATAGACAACAATTTCACCGCTTAAGCGATGATAAGTTGTTGAAGCCTCAAAATTACTTCCATCCTCATTAAATTGCTCTTCAACACATTTAATAAGCTCTTTTATTGAAAATATTAACCATTTATCTGTCTCCTTGTTACTTTCTAAATAAGCACTAACAAATAATAAACCAGCTATATCCGCAAGATAATGGTTCCCGTTAAAATTATCAGATTTTTCCAAATTATTAATTATATGCTTACCGTGATCATAAACTGATTGAATAAATATTTTTTTGAATTCTTTATCTAATATATTCTTACTATCTACCGTATTAATTAAATCATAAGCAAATACCATATTTGCAACTCTTATTCCAACATCCATTGTACAAGTCCAATTTACTCCCATACGAGGAGGATTCATCAAAATGAAATCTAATATTTGGCTACGAATCTCTAAAATAGACTCATTAGTTTTTTTAATATCACCTTGCATTTGAGCAAATATTGCTAACTGCGGTAAATGCTGCATTCTAGATAATTCCCAAGGTACTTTAATATCGTAACCTTTTCCACTTTTTATTTTTTGATTTCTATACCAATTTTTTTCATTAAATCTATACCCACTTTTAAAATCCAACTGCCAATCTATTGGTTCATATACATAATTTTCATCTTTAAGTACATTAAATTCTTTTATTCCATCCACCAAAACATTCCAGACGTTTATGGAATAATCCATATGTGATTCCCGTAATAACTCTTTGAACCAAATTTCATCATATTTAATTTCTGCAATATTTATTTTACTATCAAATTTTATACCCTCTACCCCACAAGCTACCATTCCATATTTAACATTCACCCATCCACTACCTAATAGATCAAAATAATGATTCATATATAAGGAATGTAAATTGTTTATAACATCTTTGGAATAGTTGTCATTATAATTGATTTTTATTTCTTTTTCTAAAATTCGATTTATTTTCACACTTCTATTTGCTCTTCCAAAAGTAGAGTGATTTTCATCATACCATTTATTGAATATACACCCGATTAACCCCTGTATTTTAGTCAGAATTTTAAAGATTATTTCTTTCAAACTTCGTCCTTTTAACTTTCGTATTATATTTTCCATTATTTTCGCTCCAAATATCGTATTCAAAATTTTTAATCAGTCTTCATAATTAATCGTTTCCCATAAAAACGAGAAGACATATTAAGAATCCCCATAGCAATTAACATAGATAAAGCTGTTCCCAGACCGCCGTATATAGGTATCAAGATAACATTTAATAATACACTAACACCTATATTTAAAAGATTATTTATTACCATAAATTTATACTTTTTTTCTCTTAACAATATATTGTTATAAGGCGATCCTGCAAATGAGATTAGTGATGAAATACACAATATCCTGAATATGTTAATTGAGTCTGGATATTTTCCGCCATCAATGATTGGTATTATCCATGGTGCGATGAGTATTGCGATCCCAACTAACACAATAAATAACAAAAGTATTTTATCATATTGACGATATAGTTTTCTTAATTCATCATTACTTTTAGCATTATTAACTGTAGGTAGAAGCACACTATTTACACTAGTCAAGGCCATTAATAATAAGCTATAATATTTTCTTCCAGAAGCATACGATGCCAACATAAAATCACTACCCAATAATCCCAATAAGAGAACATCAACCTCGTTAGAGATAGCTATTATACCTAAATTCATAAATAGATATAGTTGATTACTTACAAATAACACCTTAACAATTGCGAATATATTTTTGTTAAAACTAAAACTTTTATCTGTATATAATATTTTTATTAGAAATATCGATGCCGATATTAATGAAATAATTTGTACTACTATTATTGATTTTAAAGACATTTGTTCCTCTGCAAATAAATATAGACTTGATACAAAAATACAAAAAAGAAAAACTCTAATAATTTCAATTAATGTAAAATATCTAAACATACTTTTTTGTTGGTATACAGTTCTAACAAAGCTAAAGATACACGTACCGATTAACAATAGGATAACAAGCCAATAATGATTTCCTATATAAGCTTTAAATGGTAATCCTACAATTGCTAAAACAAAAATCCCAATTAATTGAATTACAAGAATATTAAATTGTTGATTTTTTATTCTTTCAAAATCAAGTATATATATGCGATTAAATCCAGTTAATATTATACCGGAAATTATTGTTACAATTGATGTAATAATTGCATAATCAGCATAATCTGTTGTGGTCATCCCTCTTATCAATAGAAATGAGGTGATAACTGAAAATATTTTAGAAAAAATATCGGCTGTAAAAACTTTAAAAACTGTTTTCATATAATTTTCCTTTATCATAGTTATTGTCTTATTTTCGCCTCGGTTTATACAACGTTTTTTGATTTCTTCCTTTCTATATTTTTGAACTGAAACCAACTGTTATTATTTATCAACATAAGCATAAAGATAGCAAGTATCAATCCATATACAGTAAGTACCACAAAAATAGTCGCTCCTGTTATTACATATACCTGGATAATTAGAATAGATATATAAGTATTTATTTTTAGACCTGAGGTTACCTTGTCGATTAATTTAAAGAAAATAGCATATATTGCTGGAATTAATATCAATCCTAAAAGTCCATAAGAATATGCACTTCCAAATAATCCCGTGTTAGCACTTATTTCATTGTTATTGAAATAAGTTCCACCCAATATATAAGGTACCCCATCAGAATAAGGATAATCGATAATAAATCCTAGCTTTTCAAACAAACCTGCAAGGGGTACAGCAGATGGTCGGTTTGTAAAATAATCATAATAGAGGTTACTCAAAATCGCTGGCAAATAGTATAACCTTATAAGTAAACTATCAATTAAGAATGAAGATTTACCTAAAATATATTCTAGATAAGTAGCCACATTTAATAATACCAATATTATAGTTATTGAATTGATGTAGTGTTTTTTATAGAAAACGTATGCAGCTAAAGACAGAGGCAAAATAAATAAAGCAGTTTTTTGAGTATCAATACTGTAAAGTAATATTTGGAAATACATTAGCAAAACTAGTAAAAACCAGTTTTTTCTTTGAAAAAAGTATATTCCGGCAAATGGAAGAACAATATACATTGCATTATTTCGTAGATATGTTACCACTGTTCCCATATTAGCCTTACGCGCATCTAATCTTAATTTGTAAATATCTTCTAAACTCAATGATAAATTAAGCCTTAATCCGTTATACTGCCAAGATAAAACAACAGCAAACAAACAAAATATGAAAACTAGTCCTAACCAAATTTGATATTTTGTATCATCAGATAATTTCCTCTTATTTCCTAATACTAAATTCCGTTGTTTAACATTACAAAATAAATATGTAGATATTAACAGAATTGACCAAAATAAAATAAAATATAAAATATATCCATATTCGAGATTGGCAAGACCAAATAAAGATACTGATGGAATAAAACTCATTATAAAAAGTCCTAATATAATTATCTCAGATGCTTTATCTTTCGTTACTAAAATGTACCTTTTTATGAAAATTAATGCAATAATAAATATAAACCATGAAAATACATATTTAAATATATTTACTTCTAAACTAAATACACCTCTTGATAATAAAATGTCTTTAGTATAATATTCACTCAATAGATTAACATATAAGAAGTCTAATGAAATTCGAAATAAAATTATCCCAAAAATAATATGGTCTTTCCTTTTATTAACTTTCACATTTTTCAACATAGATTACTCTCAACATCTTCAAGTAAATCCAAATATTGTTTACAAACGTTTATGATATCAAACTGATCTATTTCTATTTTTGTTGCTTCTTTATAATCTTCATTCATAAAGGAAATAATTTTATCTTTTGGAATCTCATTTTGCTTAAAAGATAAAATAGGCCTACCAGATAGAGAATAATCAATAAGTTTTGAAGGAATTTGATTAGATGTACTATTTTCAATATTAATCAAAAAATCCATCTCACTTAACATTGTAATACATTGATTCCTTGGAATTAAATTATGTATTTGCAAGCGATCCCCTAATATCTCTTTATATTTAAGTAATATGTCCGTATAAATAGGTCCATGTGTAATTGTATACAAAACAAACACAAAATCACTGTTTATTTCCGTTAAAAAAGACAAAAACTTTTCAGGATTACGAATATCCTTGTAAAATATGCCTGCATAACCAAAAGTCACACGTTTATTTTTCTTGTACGGTACCACTTTAATTGCAGAAAAATCAAATCCTTGTGGAATTATCTTAATTTTACTTTCACTTGTAAATTTAGTGAAATATGAAACTGCTGCTTTAGTTGGAATAGTAATATAATTAAATTGGGAACAAGCAAAAATTTGCAATTTGTTAAAATATGGAGCCAACATTTTATCTCCAGTTTTATAAAATGGATCACTCCAATCCGCAATATAGACACTACCTTCCTTTTTATGTCTTCTTATTTTAAGAGCTGTCACAAAATTTACATAAAAGGGAAGTCCAATAGCTATTATAGTGTCATATTTTTCCATATTAATATTTTTGTATAAATAAAAACCTGTTGTCAGTAAAAATCTATCTCCAACAAAATAGTTAACAGCGTCCTTTATTTTTGAAAGTAAGCGATTATTTGAAATCTTAGCTACATGTTTATTACTTACATCTTTATTCTCAAACAACTTATCGTGATATTCTTCAGCTGTCACTAACTGTTTATAATCTCCTATAAGGACATCAACTAAATATCCTTTTTTCACCAATTCAGTTACTAGCTCTTTTGTTCTAAAAGCTCTAGGCACGTTCCTTGGGAAAAACCAGTGCGTTACAATTAGTATTTTCTTCATATAATTCTCCTTACTGAGTTAATTTCATAAAGTCTAAACCTAGTCCTATAAACGCTCTCGTGAAATAAAAAACAGGCACATCCCAAAATTAGGTATAATGCAAACGACTAAACAACCTCTTTCGAATGGAGTGATTTTTTACGACAATAGTAAAGCAAATAAACTTTCTTGACTTCCAAAATTTTTTTTGAAATGTGAACGAAGAACGTGGTCCGATGACGATCGCTCATCTCAACATTTATTAAGGGTACCCCTTCAATTAAAGATTTTTCAGAAGTTTACATAATTTTGTGTTTTAGTTTGATTTTGCTTTTTAGTTTCAGACAATGTTCCCTCTGAAGTATCCCTCCACTCACGCAAAATGTTGGTGGACGAACATCTATTGGGTTGTCAGATGGCTTTAATCGAGATGGACAACTGGGGATTAATCGGATAAGTATTTTGAGTCTTGTGATGCAATGAAACCTTTTCCTAAAAAAAGAGCCTGTTAGCTCCTAGAACAGTAGGTGCAAAAAGACCAATTAAATGAAACAACAGAGATTGCACTGTCTTAAAATGATTTAATCATATTTTATTTATCAATTAATTATTTAAAGGAAATTTAAATATATACTTTCCAATTTTTTCGCTTCTTTTTTTATATCAAATCCCGCTCTCTTTACCTTTTCTATCTCATTTACTCTATCCTCAGAATTGTTATCTTCTAGTATTAATTTAGCCCATTCTTTAAAGCTTGATTTTAAACTAATATACCTTAATTTTTCAGTTACTTTCGCTTCAACAGGAACAACGTCAGAAGTGTAACAAGACAATCCAGTAGCTTGTGCTTCTATCAGCACAATACCTAGTCCTTCATAAAGTGAAGGTAATACAAAAGTATCCATTGCCTGAAAAAGATCTTGTACATCATTTCGTTGACCTAGAAATAGAACTTTATCATTTAAATTTTCAAGTTCTACTTTCTGTATAATTTTTTCTTCTAATGGTCCAATTCCTATTAGTATAAGTATGCTTTTGGGCTCTTTTTTTAAAACTTCAATGAACACTTTAATCAAAAAATCATGGTTCTTTTGGGAATTAAATCGACCAACGTGCCCAATCACAAACTTATCATTTATACCTAATAACTTACGCATTTTCACTCTGATTTCTTTATTATATCTGAATTTTTCACAATCTATCGCATTATTAATTATCTTAACTTTCCCAAGTCGGAAATATTTTTTGCCATATAAAAATTTTCCAGCCGCTTCTGAACATGCAAAGTATCGATTAACATTTTTTTTTAAAGGAAAACATAGTAATCTATTACGTAGTGCATTTATTTTTTTATCAGAAAACCTTGTAGTATGACTGTGAGCAATAATATGCTCAATTCCATATCTACGTGCTATTGGTGGAATAAAATTATTAAGATATACCTCATGTAAATGTAGTATTTTATAATAACTAGAATTTTTTTTAAAGAAGTTTTCTATATTACTTTTATATTCTTTTGTAAGACCAGGCTTTGGAATAATGAATACACGGCCGCCTAACCTCTTAATTTCTTCAGCATATGTAACATCTCCATCCAGCCAATATACAAAGTCAAATTGTATACTATCCCTATTAATATTCCTATAATAGCTCATAATAAAACTCATTACTCCACTACTGACACCAATAGTTGACACGACATGCAAAATTCTAATCATATTAATGCCTAATCCCTTTCTAAAATAGTAGTTTGTAATGCATCGTCATCTATTTAGTAATTGGATTCTTTCAATATTGATATTTCGATACTTTTTTACACCCTTTATTATGTACCAAATTAAATAATATATAGAAAGTATCGGATTCATACCAACAAATCGGTAGGTTCTATAGGCCATTCCCAAGGATTTTAGTTTATTACCTGACTTGGAATTACTTGAAATTCTATAAATTAATAAAGGTTCATTAATACCATAAGCATAATTTCCAATTTTTAAAATACGTAGCCACGAGCCAAAATCCTCATGAGTGTCGTCTTTCTCCATTTTGTATTTTTCCATATAACTCTTCTTAATTAATACAGAAGAACAAGAAATAACATTTTGTTTCACTAACTCTCTAAAAGAAACCTTTTCGGGAACTTCAAGTATACCACTATATGGTCTACTTTCTTCATCAATAAATGAAGAGCCTGAGAATATGAAATCAGCACCCGTTTCCTTTGCATAGATCAATTGCTTTGTTAGTTTTACTTTTTCCCAGCAATCATCACTATCTAAAAATGCTATCCAATTGCCTTTGGCTAATGATACTCCTCTGTTTCTGGTGGCTGATACCCCTTGATTTTTTTCATTTACATATAATCTTATTCGAATATCAATTTCAGAAAATTTTTCTAAAATTTTCATAGTATCATCGTTCGAACCATCGTCAATTACAATTAATTCATAGTTTTTATATGTTTGAGCTAATACTGATTTTATTGACGCAGTTACAAACTTTTCGCAATTATATACGGGCATTATTATACTTACTAATTCCTCCAATTTTCCATATCTCCTTCTGTTAATTTTATTGATTCTTTTAATCCTACTACACAGTAATCTGATTTACTTTGTTCAAAAACCAGATTACCAAAAACCTTATTAACTACTCTACTTTTTCTACAGAGTAATCTGATTAGTGGATTTGCTAACTTAGTCAATACAATTTTCTTTTCATGTACCTCGGCAATGAGCCTTATCATCTCACTTGTATTGGTGTACTCTGAATTCTGTGGTAAATATATTCCACTCATACAATTTTCAATTACAACTTTTACGAATTCCGATAGATTATCAATATATAACATGCTACGTTGATTATTTATTGCAGGAACTACCGGTAATTTCAACGCGACCTTTGCTAATCTTGGATAATTCCCTTTGCAATTCTTCCCGTATACCATTGGAACCCTGAGTATTGCTATTCTAAAATTCTCGTTTTTTAGTGACATGATTTTCTCTTCTGCCTGGAGCTTAGAAATTCCATAGTTACTCGTGGGTTTAGGAATACTTTCTTTTCTTATTACACCTCGTTCAATACCATAAACACTCATAGAACTAAGAAATATAAAATGTTTAACTCCATCATCTTTAGCTTTCATAGCAAGCGCAACAGTGAGATCACGATTAACCTTAAAATACAAATTAGTATTTTCTTTGGTTTCTCTAGTATGTGCTATTCCGGCAACGTGGAATACAACATCATATATTGAAAAGTCTAATTCCTTCCATTTATCAGTTCTACATGATATAAAATCTATTTTGTATCTTTCATAAGTCCAATCTGCAAAAGCATTACCTATATAACTATTTTCAGCTGTAATAAGTATTTTCTTCATCTTATTGTCCTTTCATCCATCTTGTTTCAATACAATATATTGATATAGAAGTTTTTATTTTATCAATCTACCAGTTCCACCTTCAACAATGCCATCGCTCTTACTAATACTAACCACTGTCCCAAAGAAACACTTTACATCCATCCTAAAGCTAATCTTCTCAAAGTACTCTCCATCTAACTTTGCTTTGATTTCTATAGGAAGCTCATCTCTTCCATTAATCTGAGCCCAACCAGTCAGACCAGGAGGTATACTATTAGCTTTATATTTATCACGTTCAGCTATCAAATCATACTGATTCCAAAGTGCAGGTCGAGGACCAATAATGCTCATATTCCCAACAAAGATATTCCAGATTTGCGGTAGTTCATCAAGTGAAGTCTTTCTAAAAAACTTTCCCATTTTTGTAATGTATTGCTCTGGGTTATCAAGTAAATGAGTTGGGATATCTTTAGGGGCATCTATTTTCATAGTTCGAAATTTCAATATATTGAAATGAGTTTTATTAATTCCTACTCTATTTTGTTTAAATAGCACTGGACCTTTTGAATCCATTTTGATTGTAATAATTAATAACAAAAATATAGGAGACAATACAATAAGTCCTATTAAAGAAAGGCAAATATCTATCAATCTTTTTATAACCATATACATTATTTTCACACTCCAATTTCCAATCTAACGTTATTTGAATTTTTATAATTCGAACAAACCATTCCTGCCACAAATTTCTAATATCTAACAACCCTACAATTCGCTTTGACATTCCCACCTGAATTAGATTATCATTTCATTCTCCAATAGACCTAAGGAAACAAAAGCAAATAAATAATTAATTGCTTTATCTCATAACACTTTCCGTTGGCTACTCGGATTCATCATCTAGAAAATCCACCTTATCAAACCTCTCCATCGAAAGTACAGTATTTAACTACTCTCACATGACTACAAGCACCAAATACAAGCAAGTTATTGTTCATCTTATTACATTCCCAAATTTCATTTCATACCTATTAATCAAGAACCTAGAATCGTCTTTTTTAAAAATCGTGTACTACCTTATTCTGATCTGATTTGAACTCCTATCATAAATGTGTAACAATATTTCTACTTCTAAAACAACACCACTCGCCCGTACAATAAATATGCCTAAACGGAAGCTAACTAATCATTCCTCTATCTAATCACTCTCTTCTCCAAAATCCCCTCAAGAAACTTAACCAACTCATCTCTCAATTCCTCATCCTGCAAAGCAAACTCAACAGTAGTCTTAACAAACCCAATCTTATCCCCAACATCATGTCTCTTACCTTCAAAATCATAAGCAAACACCCGCTGAACCTGATTCAACTGTTGAATACCATCCGTCAACTGAATCTCTCCACCAGCCCCAGCTCCCTGTTTCTCAAGAAAACTAAAAATCTCAGGCGTCAAAACATACCGTCCCATAATCGCAAGATTAGAAGGTGCAGTTCCCAAAGCTGGTTTCTCGACAAAACTATCTACCTTGTACAATCTTCCATCTCTCTCAAGTGGTGCGATAATCCCATAGCGATTCGTTTCATTATCAGGCACTTGTTGTACACCAATAACAGAAGCCCCAGTTTCATCATATTGATTAATTAATTGCTTTAAGCAAGGTGTTTCAGCTTGAACAATGTCATCACCGAGAAGAACTGCAAAAGGTTCATTGCCAATAAATTTCTTCGCACATAGTACAGCATGTCCTAATCCAAGAGGTTCCTTTTGTCGTATGTAATGAATCTCTACGTTTGAGCTTGCTCTAACTTTATCTAGTAAATCAAATTTTTCTTTTTGGATTAAGTTTTCTTCCAACTCATAAGCATGATCAAAATGATCTTCTATCGCACGTTTCCCTTTACCCGTTACAATAATAATATCTTCAATACCTGAAGCAATAGCTTCCTCTACAATATATTGAATAGTAGGCTTATCCACGATCGGCAACATTTCCTTAGGCATCGCTTTAGTCGCAGGCAAGAAGCGTGTACCAAGTCCTGCAGCAGGAATAATGGCTTTTCTTACTTTTTTCATAGTAATACCTCACTTTTCCCGTTCACTACCAACTCAACATTCTTACGATTAGCAGTACTTACCAAAATCTCTTTCAATTCAAGTCCCGAAAGGGACGTCATCTTCTCAAGCAAAAACATCAACTCATGCTTAGATATCGGCGTAGCCTTCCCAACATAAATCTTCGGAAACACAACTTCACTCTGTCTCTCACTATCATTCATCAACTCTTCAAACAACTTCTCACCAGGACGAATCCCCGTCTCACGAATCTCAATCTCACCATCCGAATAACCCGACAAACGAATCAAATTCTTCGCAAGATCAACTATCTTAACAGGTTCCCCCATATCAAGCACAAAAACTTCTCCACCGTTAGCCAAAGTTCCAGCTTGTATAACTAATCTCGAAGCTTCGGGTATCGTCATAAAATAACGAGTCATACGTGCGTCGGTTATCGTCACAGGTCCACCCTTAGCGATCTGTCGCTTAAACAACGGCACAACACTCCCGCGAGAACCTAGTACATTCCCAAAACGCACAGCTGCGAAATTCGTCTTGCTATCTTTCGCTAAATTCTGCACAATCATCTCTGCAAAACGCTTCGTTGCACCCATCACATTCGGTGGGTTGACCGCTTTATCCGTAGAAACCATAACAAAATTTCCTACAGCGAATGTGTCCGCTGCTTCAGCTACATTCTTCGTTCCAAAGATATTGTTCTTCACAGCTTCCATCGGATTCACTTCCATTAACGGCACATGCTTATGTGCTGCCGCATGGTAAATCACATCTGGTCTAAACTCATCCACAATGTCGAAAATCCTCGCTCGATCTTGCACATCCGCAATTAAGGGAATCAAGTCCGCATCAGTTCCAAACACATTGCGCAGCTCTTGCTCTATTAAATAGATCGAGTTCTCACCATGACCTAGTAATAACAACTGCTTTGGATTAAACCGCATCACTTGTCGGCAAATCTCAGAACCAATTGAACCACCTGCACCCGTAACTAAGATCGTTTTACCCGTGATGTTAGCTGATATAACTTTCATATCGAGTTGTACTTCTTCACGACCTAGTAAATCCTCAATTTTCACATCGCGGATATCATTAACGGATACTTTACCCGTCATTAAATCCTCCATACGTGGGATCATTTGAGTCCTCACACCAGTATCAACGGATATTTTAGCTAGTTTAGTAGATTCTTGTCTTGATAAGGACGGTATCGCTAAAACAATATGGTCAATATTGAACTTTTTCACTAGTTCTGGAATGTTTTTAACTTTCCCTCTTACACGTAGCCCATAGATCTCCAACCCTTGCATTTGTGGATTGTCATCTACAAACAAAATGGGATCAAGTTCTGCCATCTCTTGGTTATTAACTAGCTGCCTTGCTACCATACTACCCGCTGCACCTGCACCAACTATTAGCGTCTTTTTCTTTTTACTCGTATTGGTCTTCATAAAGGAATCTCGTAACAAACGCCAAGATAATCTCGAGCCACCAATCAGTAAGATATGAAGCATCCAGGTAATCATTAGCGCTCGTATAAATACATCACCGCCGCGAAACGTATATTGAATAAATGCGACAAATAGAATTGAAAACGTCACGGCTTTAAAAATACCCGATAATTCATTAATCGATGCATATTCCCACACTTTACGATACAACCCATAATAACTAGCTAACACATGGTGTGCGACAAAGAGAGCAATTGAACTTACAATCAAAGTTCCACTAGACAGCGGATTATCAAGTGGATTCAGTAAGAATTGTCCCAGAAAAATCGAAAATAGGACGATACACGAGTCTATGAATACTAACATCGACACTCTTTTCCTTATGGTCATTCCATCATTCCCTTACATGATTACTAAATTTAATTTATATACTGTTTATAGTGGTAATTATACCCGACTAGTCAACAGGAAATTTGTCGAATCATGTCGAATGCTCAAGTTTTACAAAGAATTAACAGTACAAATTAAAATACTTTCCACCATTTCTCTTTCCCAATCTCTTCAGGCTCTAATAAAATCATTTCTGCATTTGTTAAAATACGTGCATTATTTTCTAGTAAAATATCAACATATTCGTGTTTCTTCATTTTATCCAAGTAATCTAAGCCTTTATTAAACAACGACGGTCGAGTCGACATATTATGCACGTCTGACCCATACACATGGACCAAATGCGCATCGACTAATTGCACAGCTGTGCGTTGAATGGTTTTGCCAAAATGGCCAGATAAACTTCCTGCTGTTACTTGAGCTAATGCCCCGTGCTGCACTAACTTCGCTAAGCGACTCGGCTTTTCGACAATGGCGCGATTGCGTTCAGGATGAGCAATGATTGGAATTTTATTTTGATTTAATAGTTGCTGAATAATATGTGTCGTAAACGACGGAATCCCCTGTGACGGTAATTCAATTAACACATACTTCGAGTTTGCAAGACCGAGCGCCTCTCCACTCAATAGATTAGCTGGCGTTTGATCACTGACGCGTATCTCTTGCCCCGTAAAAATGGTAATCGGAAGACCGCGTTTCTTGCATTCAGCATTTAATTCGTTAACTTGTTTATTGATTTCTTCAAAAGATGTATGAAATTGCGGATGATAGGCATGTGAAGTTGCAATGATGTTTGTGATTCCTTCTTCGACTGATTGTTCCAAAAGACCTATTGATTCCAACTTCGTTTTAGGACCATCGTCCACCCCGGCTAATATATGACTGTGCATATCAATAATCATGTAGTCCCTCTGTCCTATGTGTATTTAAAATGACAAAAGAGCAAAGGATTTCCCTCTACTCTTGAGTACCATAATATTGGTAGTAATTATGTTCTTTGCTTAATTCAAAGTTATTAATAACGACGCCTAAAATATGTGCTTTTGCACTGATCAGCAATTCTTTTGCTTTTAACGCATTATCTTTATTGGTCTCTTTTGAACTGACTACGAAAATGGTACCATCGCATTTATTGCTCAGTACTTGTGCGTCCGTCACCGATAGCGTAGGCGGAGCATCAAAAACAATCATGTCATAGTCTTTTTTGAGTTCTTGAATCAGTACATCCATTTGAATGGATGTTAATAATTCAGCTGGATTTGGTGGAATTGGACCAGACGTAATAATTTGAAGTCCTTCAATGCCCGTTTCTTTCACCGTTTCATCTAATGTACTTTGCCTCGTTAATAAATTCGATAAGCCTAATGTGTTGGTTACATGAAATGTATAATGTGATGTTGGTTTTCTCATATCAGCATCTACTAATACGACACTTTTGCCTTCTTGTGCATAGGCAACGGCCAAATTTGAAGCAGTTGTCGATTTACCTTCTCCTGGTGAGGCTGATGTCACTAATACGGTTTGCAACTCACCTTTAGGCATGGAGAAATTGATATTAGTACGTAATGTTCGGTATTGTTCAGAAACAAAAGATTTAGGATTTGAGCGTATGATGAGTTTACGTGCAACTTGTTGTAATATTTTTTTCTTCGCCATGCTTTAACCCCTCTTCCGTCTTTGAACCATTGTTTGTTCGTTCGTAATCATTTCACTATCTGGAATAGGACTGACTAAACCGAGTATCGGTAGTCCTAATGAATCTTCTACATCTTGTTCGGTTTTAATCGATGTGTCTAAGTATTCTAATAAGAACGCAATTCCTACACCTAGCATTAAACCGACTACTGCTGCGATCGCCATATTTAATGGTGGATTCGGATTAACTGGTGATGGATTGTCCGGTAATTGAGCAGCCGCTAATATGTTGACATTGTCGACATTCATTAAAGGCTTTATATCCTCTTGGAAAACAGAAGCTACTGTGTTGGCAATATCTACTGCTAATGTTGGACTTTGATCTTGTACCGTAATATTGACAACTTGAGAGTTTTGTTCACTATTTACTGTAATTTGTCCATTAAGTGCACCAGCTGATGGTAAATCTAATTCTTCAGCCACTTTATCTAAAATGGCAGAACTTTTAATAATGACATTGTATGTATTGATTAATTGAAGATCAGTTTGGATAGCTTGAGGATTTAAAACAGTTGAATCCACTTTTTCTTGGCTGATTAATATTTGAGTAGAAGCTTGGTAGATGGGTGTTATAAACACATAACTGATGACTCCACTTACCGTAATTGCGAGTACTGTTAAAATCGTAATTAATGCCATTCTTTTACGCAAGGTTTTAAATAAATCTTGTAAACTAATTGTTTCTTCCATTCGATGATTAACTCCCTTTTATACACAGTTATCGACAATATTTTTATAGTATATCATAATATTTTTCCAATTGAAGTCTATTTTACAAATATAAGTGCTAATTTTATGTGAATTATGCTATTGTAAAGAAATCAATGAGTAGTTAAATAGAAGGAGATGCATATGAATAAAACGACAATCTTAACAGGTTTCGTCATCGCTGGTTGTATTGCGACACTAATCGTCAGTTATTTGGTTTATGATTCACGAATTGAAGCTGTCTCAAGTGAAACGACGAATGCACCTGAAAAAGCAACTAAACAGCAAGGAACTTCGTCTAGTGACAAAGAAAAACCCACAAAAGAAGATAGCGAAGAAGAAAAAGAAGTAGAATCACTTTCTGAACAACAAATTGCTTCATTAACAGCGAATATGGATGATGTTTCTAGCGAAGTGGTCACATCCCGCTTACAAGATGGCGAAAAAATTCAATTATTAGTGATTGGTTCTTCTTCTATTGAACAAGGATCTCCAGGTTACGGTGAACTTCTTACTACTAACTTAACAGAAGCTTATGGGGATTGGGTTGAAACAACCACACTCTCTTATAATAAAACAACCGCTAGCTTAGTAGATGATCTCGATGGGGTTTTGATTGACTGGTCTCAAGACTATGATGTTGTTTTGTTAGAAGGAATGAACTTATCTAATAATGGTGAAGTTGTCGTAGAAGACGCAATCGGACATATTGAGACGATTAACAAAAAGATGAAACAATCTATCAAAGATGCCGTCTTAGTCGTGCACCCTTCTCAACCGTTAGCAAGTGCCATCCATTACCCAACAGAAGTAGATTCATTTAAATCGTATTTAACGAGTCGTGGATTTACGTACATCGATCACTGGTCGGAGTGGCCAGTTGGAAACAAAGATGACATGAATACATATTTAACTGAAGATAGCACACCGAATGATAAGGGTGCAGCACTATGGGCATCTGCCCTATCTACATTCTTCACAGGAAAATAATGGAGGAACGAAAATGAAACGATCTGATGTACGAAAGAAAAAGAAAAAATGGCCTTGGGTAGTAGGGATCTTAGCAGTCCTTCTGTTAATAGGCGGTGCTTATTTATTAAGTGTCTACATGAGCTTCACCTCTACATTAAAAGAAATTAATAGTCCTATTGAACGCGAAGTTTCTGATATGCGTGTGGACGAAGTTAATTTAGATAAAAAACAACCATTCTCAGTGTTGATGCTTGGTGTTGATAAACGCGAAGGTGATGCAGGACGTTCTGATACGATTATCGTCATGACGGTAAACCCAACGGACAAATCTACCAAGATGGTCAGCATCCCACGTGATACGTATACAGAAATAGTCGGCAAAGGTACGAAAGATAAAATTAATCATGCATACGCATTTGGTGGCATCGAAATGTCGATGGCCACTGTCGAGAACTTGCTCGATATCCCAATTGATTATGTCACACAAGTGAATATGGAAGGTTTTGAAGACCTTGTCGATGCGGTTGGTGGAGTTAATGTAAATAACACACTTGATTTCTCTGTCGATAAGCACCAATATCCGGTCGGAAATCTTACTTTAGATGGCGAAGAAGCTTTATCGTATGTTCGTATGCGTTATGATGATCCAGGTGGTGACTTCGGTCGTCAAGATCGCCAAAAACAAGTCATCCAAGGCATCATGAAAGAAGGCGCGTCGGTTAAGAGTTTGTTGAACTATCGCAGCATTTTCAATGCGTTAGGGGCTAATGTACAAACGAATATGACGTTTGATGAAATGGTCGATGTTCAAAAGAATTACCGCGATGCTGTAGGTAAAGTCGATCAACTGTACTTTGAAAAAGGCACAGGCGGTAAACTAAGCGACGGCGTGTGGTATTACAACATGAACGAAGCAGAGCTTGCTGAAGTTCAAGGCTTGTTGAAAGAGCATTTGGAGATGAACTAGATTAGGTTGAGACCCCCATTCCGCTGAGTTGTGGATGGGGGTTTTCATTGGTACATTTTTATAAAGATAGTAAAGACTAAACCAACCATACTGTATCGAACTGGGTTTCCGGCTCGTAAGGGACGGCACATCCACTGCGGGATAACCTAGTGAGTAAAAAGAATGGTGATGTGACGTTGTCACATCACCATTCTTCTTTTTTAGAGGCAATCTTGCGGCGGGGGTGCGTCCTTCACTCGCCTCCAACCTAGACGTGCAGTGTGTTTTGGGTTTGGTTTATGAGTGAATAGACACTTACTGCCTAGAAAATAATGTGCCGAAGATACAATTTCGGCACATTTCTGATAAATTTATAGTATCTCCAATTCCACAAACCAGAAAAAAGGATTTCGTACACTGCATAGTTTACGCGGAACAACAGAAATGCATCTAGCTTTGAAAGGAGACACCCAAATGAAAGATATCTTCAGAAAAACATCCGCAGAAGTTTTAACGGCTTTGGATGTGACAGAAACAGGCTTGACGACAGATGATGTTCAAAAAAGACGTGAAAAATACGGCTATAACGAGTTAGATGAAATTAAGCGAAAGACTGCTGTACAAGTGTTTTTTGAGCAACTTAAAGATTTTCTGGTCATCATTTTACTTGCTGCGGCACTTATTTCTGCCTTTTTAGGTGAAATTGAAAATACCATTGTCATCATGATCGTCGTGATCCTGAATGCCATTCTAGGAACAGTTCAGCATGTAAAGGCAGAGCAAAGTTTAAACAGCTTGAAAGCTCTATCCTCCCCGTCCGCTAAAGTATTGCGCAATGGCACAAAAGAGGAAGTCCCTTCAAGGGAAATCGTTGTTGGGGACATTCTCTATCTTGACCCAGGTGATTTGGTCAGTGCCGATGGAAGAATGCTTGAAAATTATAGCCTGCAAATCAATGAAAGCTCATTAACAGGTGAATCACTTAGTTCCTTAAAAGACATCGAGCCAATCATTGAAGATGACGTGTCGATTGGCGATAAAAAGAATATGGTCTTCTCGGGAAGCTTCGTTACATATGGCAGAGGCGTCATCGTCGTAACCAACACAGGCATGAAAACCGAGATTGGTAAGATAGCTAACTTACTGGAATCGGCTATAGAGAAAAAGACACCTCTTCAAGCTAGCCTTGATAAATTCGGCAAATATTTAGCGCTCATCATTATTGTCATTGCCGTTTTAATATTTACAGTCGATTTAGTCAGAGGAAACGATGTCGTTGATTCGTTTATGTTTGCAGTAGCACTTGCAGTCGCAGCCATACCAGAAGCCTTAAGCTCCATTGTGACAATTGTGTTGGCTTTTGGTACTCAAAAGATGGCCAAGGAAAATGCCATCGTACGAAAACTTCATGCGGTCGAAAGTCTGGGTGGCATTTCGGTCATTTGTTCAGATAAGACCGGAACTCTTACCCAAAATAAGATGACCGTCCAACATGTTTATGTGGATCATAAGGTCGTTGAGCATGACAAACTAGACCTTGATAATGACCTTGAGAATCGAATCCTATTCATGTCGCTTTTATGTAATGATTCGGAAACAGTCGATAACAAGGCGATAGGCGATCCGACTGAACTAGCCCTTGTTAACTTCGCTGAAGCTTATGACATTGATGAACTGGTTATTCGAGAAAAGTATCCCCGAGTTGAGGAGCTGCCATTTAGTTCTGACCGGAAACTGATGACTACCGTCAATAACTATGAGGGCAAATTTTATATGGTCACGAAAGGCGCACTCGACGTCTTACTTGATAGATTAGCTAAGATTGAAACGTCTGAAGGAGTATTGGACTTTACCGACACTACGAAACAACAAATAGAACAGGTCAATAAAGACTTCTCCATGAATGGTCTCAGAGTACTTGGCTTTGCCTATAAGGAAATTGCTGAAGGCCAAGCGATTGATTTTGAAGATGAAAACGACTTAACCTTTATCGGTTTGATTTCAATGATGGATCCGCCACGAGATGAATCTGCTGATGCAGTTGCAGCATGTATAGACGCAGGCATCAAACCGGTCATGATTACTGGAGATCATAAAATTACCGCTTCTGCCATTGCCAAAAAGATTGGCATACTCAAGCATGAATCAGAAGCAGTAGAAGGCTTTGACATCGAAAAGTGGAGTGATGAAGAACTCCAGGAAAAAGTGGCCGATATTTCCGTCTACGCCCGAGTATCTCCTGAGCATAAGATACGAATTGTCAGAGCCTGGCAGGAAAAAGGAAATGTGGTGGCGATGACTGGGGATGGTGTCAATGATGGTCCAGCTTTGAAACAAGCTGATATCGGGGTTGCCATGGGCATTACCGGCACAGAAGTAGCCAAAGAAGCATCTGCCATCGTGTTGACAGATGATAACTTCTCGACCATTGTCAAAGCCATATCAAACGGCCGTAGCATCTACGCCAATATCCAAAATTCGATCAAGTTTTTATTAGCCGGAAATACAGGTGGCGTTGTCGCCGTCCTTTATGCGTCCATATTAGCTTTACCGGTACCATTTGCAGCTGTCCATCTGTTATTCATTAACTTGTTAACCGATAGTCTGCCAGCTATTGCCGTTGGACTTGAGCCACATAATAAAGACATCATGAAGGAAAAACCAAGAGATAACGACACGCCATTATTGAATAAAAGCTTTGCTGTGCAAGTCTTGTCAGAAGGGCTGATCATCGCAATCGCCACCTTGATTTCCTACCATATTGGCTTATCAACAGGCGACCACATGATAGCCGCCACTATGGCCTTCTCGACCTTATGTTTAGCGAGACTGTTCCATGGATTTAACGCTAGAAGTAGTCAGTCGTTATTTAGAATCGGGCTATTCACAAATAAATATCTATGGTTTGCTGTTATTCTCGGTGTAGCTTTATTGCACATTGTACTCCTGACACCAGCACTTCAAGGAATTTTTAAAGTTGCCCCACTTAACGCAACACAATTCGGCACCATCTACATGATGGCATTGATGCCACTTGTAGTGATTCAGCTTTATAAAGTGCTGTTTGTTAAAAAAGTATAGTGAGTTAATGAGTACGACTACACAGTTACAACAAGACCAGGGACATGAAGACTATTTATACTGTGACGACCAGGTTTCCGGCTCGCTTGGGACGGCACATCTGCTGCATCATAACCTAGAGAACAAAAAGCATGTTTATGTGACGTCGTCACATAAACATGCTTCTTTTTTTGAGGCAATCTTGCGGCAGATGTACGTCCGGCGCTCACCTACAACCTAAACGTGCAGAGTGTTTTGGATTTGGTTTACTAGAGAATAGATACTTATTGTCTAGAAAGGAATCGGCCGAAGATGCAATTTCGGCCGCTCGTGACTACCTATAAAGGATCATCCTTCGTTCTTTGAAAGAAGTGTTTTGCACACTCTACCGTACCTGTTAGATGGATTTTTTATTAAAACAGTCTTCACAAATGAATTTACCTTCGTTTCTTAAATATGCTTTTATTTCAGTAAATCCACTTCGCTTAGGGTAACGCATTTTTACAAAAACCACGTCATCGCCCTTAATCTCTTTATCACATACAATACATTTAGGTTTATCCAACATATGCTAACCCCCTCATACTTTTAATAATTCCCTTCGTATCTATACGAATAACTTTTATAAAAGTTTCTTCAACATACCTTCCGTGATTGTTCAATAAAAAATAACTAGAGTGTCATCCAATGTATTTCGAGTGTTCCGCTAGAGTATGGACATCCCTGTTTATCTTTTCTTTAAAGCTTCAGAATAGGATTTTATAACCTCTATAGTATGCCGAACCCAACTTTCAAGTAACGCAGACAGATCTTTATAGTTAGCAACAAACCGCCGAAATTGCATCTTCGGCGGTCTTCCTTTCTAAGAAGTAAGTGTCTATTCCCTAGTAACCCAAAATCAAAGACCTGTGCACTTAATGGTTTAGGCGAGCGACGGACGTACAAACGCCGCAAGATTGCCTCTAAAAAAGAAGCATTTTGATGTGACAACGTCACATCAAAATGCTTTTTATTCCTTAGGTTATGATGCAGCAAGTTTGCCATCCATAGCGAGCCGGAAACCTAGTAGATACATTGTCCTTGTTTACTCTCTATATGCGAAATAAAATCAAAATATTCTATAAATCTAGTAAATATTCTAAAATTATATTGTCAAATGGTGGCATAACCGATACTATAAGGAACTAATAGGTGAAAAAATTTGATACATAGGGAGATAATGCATGAAAAAAATTGCCTTTTCAGCACTAGCAACGACAGCATTAGCAACAATGATTTCAGTAGGAGATACTGAAGCAAGTTCATATACCGTCAAATCTGGTGATTCATTATGGAAAATCGCAGCAGCCAATGGGACTACAATATCTCAAATTAAAGAATTGAATAACCTAAAAACAGACACCATTTTCCCGAGACAATCTTTACTTTTAACATCAACAGGGACGACTGAAACAGCATCTGCTGCACCAAGTCAAACCACAACATCATCAAATACAACTACATATACCGTTAAAAGTGGAGATACTTTAGGCCGTATTGCGTTGGATCATAAAACGACTGTAACTAACATTCAAAAATTAAATAACATATCATCACATATTATTCATCCTGGACAAGTTATTACTGTAGCCGGAACAGCACCTGCCGCTACAAAAGCTCCAAGTGCACCTGCACCAACTGTTACACCAGTAGCTACGTCTACCTCTACATATAAAGTGAAGAGTGGTGACACATTAGGTCGAATCGCAATTCTTCACAGTACAAGCGTTACGAATATTCAAAAACTAAACAATATTTCATCACATATCATCTATGCTGGACAAGTGTTAAAAGTGGCTGGTAAAGCAACTGTAGCTCCGGCTCCAAAAGCACCAACACCTGCACCTGTTGCACCTTCAGGAAAAATTGTCTATAAAATTGTTGGTGGGGATACGTTATCAGGAATTGCCTATCGTCACCGTGTAAGTGTAGACCAAATTATGAGTTGGAATAACCTAACTTCAACGGGACTTCGTATTGGTCAAAAACTATCAATCGGTGGATCTGGTGAGGTTTCTCCTGTAGCAGCACCTTCTCCAGTGCCAGCACCTGCTAAACCAGTAGCTGGCTCAAGCTTTTATCAAAAATTGCTTAATGTAGCGAAACCATTACAAGGAATTCCCTATGTATGGGGTGGCTCAACAACATCTGGATTTGATTGCTCAGGTTATATTTACTATGTACTCAAACAAGCAGGTTTAGATGTTCCTCGTACGAATACAACTGGCTATGATGCTCGTTCTTATGATATATCAAACCCAGTACCCGGGGATTTAGTATTCTTCTCTAATACGTACCGTCCTGGTATTTCTCATATGGGTATTTACATCGGAAACAACCAGTTCATTCATGCTGGTGGCGACCGCGTGCAAATCACAAGTTTAAGCAATTCTTATTGGGGCGCTAAATTTACAGGCTTCAAGCGTTTATACGCAGCTGATTGATGGTATGTATGAAAGAGCTATTCCGAAATTCGGAATGGCTTTTTTCTTTGGATTATTAGTTGTAGAAAGACAAAATTAACGACAAGACAGCAAAGAAAAGTGATTTCAACTGCATCTACATAGTTTCCGGTTCGCTATTGACGGCACAGCTGGCTGCATCATAACCTATAGAGTAAAAAGAATGGTGATGTGACGTTGTCACATCACCATTCTTTTTTCGTAAAGGCAATCTTGCGGCGGGTGTGCCTCCGTCGCTCACCTACAACCTTGTCATGCATAGGTCTTTGAGTTTGGGTTACTAGGGAATAGACACTTACTGCTCAGAAAGGAAGCGTCCGAAGATACAATTTCGGCCGCTCGTTACTAACTTTAAATAATCTGCCTGCGTTATTTGAAAGAAGTGTTACGCACTCTATACAGTTTGGAAAATCCTATATCAAAGCTTTAACGAAAGAACAGATAAACGGCGGCAGACGCAGACACAAATGTTCGTTATTTGTTGCTCAGCCTCAACCCGAGAGGGTAGTTTCGTTAAAGAGTGAAGACAGCCAATCGCTAGCAGAACACTTCACTCCGATGCAGAGACACAATTACCACTCAAATTGTGGCTCGCATCTGGGAAGGAATTCTCGCGGAACACCTGAAAATATTCTTAGATTTGGACCACAAAAACGACAACGAACTAAATTATTTTGTTTTCGCTACGCTCTTGTTTGAATTCTCGTGCCGAGGTGTCTTACCTAAGCACGTTGAAACGGAAACCTTACTACTTTCCAGGTCTGTGGAAAATGGGATTGTAGACAATTTAAAACTAGCAGAAATGGGACGAATTTGTATCTTCGGCCAATTCCTTTCTAGGTAGGCGAGCAAAGGACGCACATCTGCCGCAAGATTGCCTCAAAAAAAGAAGCATCTTTATGTGACAGCGTCACATAAAGATGCTTCTTACTCAAAAGGTTATGATGCAGCAGATGTGCCGTCAATAGCGAGCCAGAAACCTAGCTCGATGCAAATGGTCATAATCCTTTAAAATTACCATCAATTATTCTTCACTTACTGGTTCTTCTTCGGTAGTAGTCGTCTCTTCAGGAGTAGTTTCTTCAGGTGCTTTTTCTTCATCTTCTTTTGGTGGATCTTCAGGTTTTACTTCTTCTTCTTTTGGTGGATCCTCAGGTTTAACTTCTTCTTCATCTTTTGGATCTACTTTGACCTCTTCAGGATAGCTAAGATAAACCCTTGTCATATTTTTAATCATATAATCCCCATACTCATCGATGACAACATCATATACAACTTGCTCTTTAACTATAGTAGACTTCTTCCCTTTTTGTTCAACTAGCGTTTCAATCGTAGTTGTTACAATGGCTAAGTTGTCATGAATTTTAATATCACCCATAGTGAATTTATTAACAGTAAATGATTTTTGTTGATCCTTAAGCTTATTTATTATCTCCTTCTCTGAATTATATATAGGAGAATTCGGTAATAAGTACCCTTCCAAATAACTGAAATTCACTTCATTTTGTGCATATGTGTATAACGTCATATATCCCTCTATAAACACGGACAAATAATCTTCATCAAAATAGGCATCTTCCGGCTTTTGAATAACTGGATCTTTTGCCTCTAGTGGATTTGTTGCCCACGATTTTAGTAACTGATAAACGGAATAGACCGGTATGCTGTAGCCGATAGATGGATTGTCCGTTAAAATAATCGAGTTTACGCCGATGACTTTCTCGCTCTTGGCGTCTAGTAGTGGTCCACCGCTACTACCTGGTGCAATAGGTGCGTCAATTTCATACAAATCCGTATACGTAAAGCTCTCATAAAAATCTTTTCCTGTAGCCGTAACTTTACCCATTGTCGCTGTATTGGATTTATTATTAGGGCTACCAATCGCAATCACGCTCGTGCCTTCGGTTGATTTATTTAGATCCATAATCATCGGCTCTTTGCCGACGATTGCTTCAACTCGAATAAGGGCAATGTCAATGGATTCTGAAATACCAATTACTTGACCAACAAATTTCACCCCTGCATTGTTCATAACAGTCACTGTACTGTAACCATCCACAACATGTGCATTTGTGACAATGTCGCCATTCGCGTTATAAAGGAAGCCAGAACCTTGTTGTGAGTCTGTGTAGACTGTATAGACCTTTGGCAATGCGGACGCTAGAATGGCCTCTTGATCGCGTTCTTCAACACGTTCCTCTTCAGGTTCTGCTTCGACTATAACCGGATCTGTTGATTCAAATTCTGTTTCATCTGATTCTGTGTCTGATTTTGAGGGTTCTTTTGGTTCTTCTTCATCGCGTGTTACAACGCCCTCTGGATTTTTGGTTTCTTCGGTTTCAGTGACTATTTCTGTAGTCGGTTTGATTTCTTTAGTCGTGTCTTCTACTTTAGGTTCTTTTTCAATCGCTTCTTCTACTGGTTTGGGGTAAAATTGCAACCAGATAAATAGACCTGCAATAAGCGAAATTGCAAGTAATAGAATTAGAGTTTTAATGGTTGATGCTTTTTTGGAGCTAGGTTTTTTGGGAACTGGTTCTTTGTATCGTTTAGGCTGGTTCACTCTGCATCACACTCTCTTTAGTATTTCATGTTAACTATAGCCTATACCCATTTGACGATTGTGCAAACAAAAAGTTACATTCACCTTTAAATAAATTTATCAATTTACTAGCTTGATTGAAGGAATTCTTTGCTACGCTTATGTTAGTAGAACAATTTTCCGGTTGGAAAAATTAGACACAATTACAGCGCAAGGTTGGGACTCTGCATCTGCTTAAGTTTCCGGCTCGCTATGGACGGCACAGCTGCTGCATCATAACCTAGAGAGTAAGAAAAATGGCATAGTTCTCTAACTACTGCATTGGCTATGGTTTCCGGCTCACTATGGTCGGCACATTTGCTGCATCATAACCTAGAGAACAAAAAGAATGTTGCGGCGGGTGTGCGTCCGTCGCTCGCCTTCAACCTCAACGTGCATAGGTCTTTTATTTTGGTTTAACTAGGGAATGATCACTCACTGCTCAGAAAGGAATTGGCCGAAGATACAATTTCGGCCCATTTCTGCTTGTTTTAAAGTGGGTGCAATACCATTTTCTATAGACCTAGATAGTAACAAGCTTTTCACATGCTCTAACGTACTGGTGTAAGTCACATCGGCACGTGAATTAAAACAGGAACGTTGTATTTTACTTTCATTCGTTGTCATTCTAGCGAGTTCGATTAAAGAATGTCGATAGATAAACTTGAGCCACAATTGTCTTAAGTCTTTTTTCTGGATTTACATTGAACATTATAAACAGTTATAGTTGTCTGTTTTGCATATGATAAACTTAAGGATGATTGGAGTGGAAGACGGCGACTCCAGCGGGAATAGCATGAGCTGAAGACCCCGGAGGCGAGCTTGCTCGTCGAGGAGGCTGAGGCCCAATGTCA